>NZ_JABDWD010000012.1:0-214765 GCF_019685115.1 Rhizobium sp. NZLR11
AGCTGGTCACCGGCCGCAACTGGATGGGCACCGCCTTCGGCGGCGCGCGCGGGCGCACCGACGTGCCGAAGATCGTCGACTGGTACATGCAGGGCAAGATCCAGATCGACCCGATGATCACCCACACCATGCCGCTCGAAGACATCAACAAAGGCTTCGACATGATGCACAAGGGCGAAAGCATCCGCGGCGTGGTGGTCTATTAAGCCATGAAAACCATCTCGACAGAGAAGTCACACGACGGCATCCAGGGGGGTTACGTTAATCGCTCGGAGGTCTGTGATTGCGACATGACCTTTGCTGTCTTCGTGCCGCCGCAGGCGCTCAAGGGCAACTGCCCGGTTCTATGGTACCTTTCCGGCCTGACATGCACGCATGCCAATGTCATGGACAAGGGCGAGTATCGGCGGCTTGCGGCTGAGCTCGGACTGATCGTCGTCTGCCCGGATACCAGCCCGCGCGGTGACCACGTCCCCGACGAAGCCGACAATTGGCAGTTCGGCAAGGGTGCGGGCTTTTATGTCGATTCCACCCAGCCGCCCTATTCGGCGAACTATCGGATGTACAGCTACATCGTCGACGAGTTGCCGCGGCTGCTGGCCGCGGAATTCCCGGTCGACATGGGCCGCCAGGGAATCTTCGGGCACTCGATGGGGGGGCATGGCGCGATCACCATCGCGCTCAAGAACCCGGATCGCTTCCAGAGCTGCTCGGCCTTCGCGCCGATCAGCCGTCCCTCGGTCTCCGGCTGGTCGAAACCGGCATTGCGGAAATATCTCGGGGCGGATGAAACGACCTGGCGGGCCTATGATGCCTGCTCGCTGATCGAAGACGGGTACCGGTTCCCGGAACTGTTCGTCGATCAGGGGACGGCGGATAGCTTCCTGGAGGACGGATTGCGTCCCGATGAGCTCAGGCAAGCCTGCGAAGCGGCGGGCATCGACCTGTCGCTTCGCATGCAGGAAGGCTACGGCCACTCCTACTCTTTCATTTCGACATTCATGGAAGACCATCTGCGCTGGCATGCGCAGAGGTTGGGAAATTAGTTTGGAAGGGCTCGGCCGGGCATAACGCAAACGGCCAGGGAGGGAAGGAGAAAAGCAATGAGCATAGCTATTCATCCGCTAGTGGATTCAGGCTTTCAGGCGACTGACGCTGCCTTTGCAGGCGGAACGCTCGTGTGCAAGTGCACGAGCAACCCCGTAAAGGTCAGGATCAAGGGCGATATCGCCCATAATCACGCCTGCGGCTGCACCAAGTGCTGGAAGCCAGAGGGCGCCGTCTTTTCGGTCGTGGCAGTTGCGCCGACCGACAGCGTCGAAGTGTTGGAGAACGGTGACAAACTTGCCGTCGTCGAAGCCGCGGCGCTGATCCAGCGGCATGCCTGCAAGCAATGCGGCGTGCATCTGTACGGCCCGGTCGAGCGTGAACATGCGTTCCAGGGATTGTCGTTCATCCATCCGGAGCGCTTCCAGGAAGGCGGCTGGGCAAAGCCGGGCTTTGCGGCCTTCGTGTCGTCGATCATCGAAAGCGGCTTCGATCCTGGCAAGATGGACGCCGTCAGAGCGCAGTTGAAGGCGTCGGGCCTCGAGCCGTACGATTGCCTCAACCCCGGCTTGATGGACTATATCGCAACCTGGACCGCCAAGAAGAGCGGAGCGCTCGCCCCGTGATCTAATGGGGACGCCGACCTCGACGGCCCCAACAAAACCGCCGCCATCAGCGTGATATCCGCAGATGGCGGCGCGCCGCCGTGCCGCGGCCAGCTTTCGACGCCCGATGATTGGCGTTGACGCGCCGAAGGCGCTGATAACCCGCCACGAAGAACTCTCTCCGACGACCGACGCAGGTTTCCAGAAGGAATTGCCCGCGGTTTCGGCCAATCCGCGTATCGGGCGCAAGCCAATCCCTCACCTTGGAATTGAAACGGCGCCGAACCGGCAACGGCTCCGCGCGACTTCGCGATATTGTGTATCCTAGGAATAATAATTGTGTACGCAAAGTACACAATTATTTGACTCCTCCTGAGTGCCGTGCCATCTTCATGACGTAGAGCAACAATGGCTGGAGATCGACGATGGCGAGGACACCCAAGAGCAATCTCTACGAAGATCTGAAACGCCGGATTCTGACGATGGAACTGGACCCGGACGCCGATCTGGACGAGGCCAGTCTGAGCGAAAAATATGGGCTCTCCCGGACGCCGGTCCGCGACATATTCCGCCGCCTTGCCGGTGAGGGCTATATCGATATCCGCGAGAACAGGGGTGCGCGGGTCATCCCGATGAACCACTCCACGCTGCGCAATTTCTTTCTTGTCGCGCCGTTGATCTATGCGGCGATCGGCCGTCTCGCCGTGCAGAATTTCAAGCCCGCCCAGCTTGTCGACCTGAAGCAGACCCAGGAGCGCTTTCGCGCCGCCAGCGAGGACGCAGACGCCCTGAGAATGGTGCTGGAGAACAACCGCTTTCACGAGATCTTCGGCGAAATGTCGGGCAACGTCTATCTGCAGCCGAGTCTCGGCCGGCTGCTCATCGATCACGCGCGCATCGGCCACACGTTCTTCCGACCGAGGAACGAGGACATGAAGCGGCGGCTGCAGGTGGCGGTCGACCACCATGACGGCTTCATCGCCGCGCTCGGCGCTCACGACGAGAATGCCGTCGTCGATCTCGTTTTCGAACACTGGGAATTGTCCCGCGAGAACATGGAGATGTTCATCGCCCCGCAAGGCCTGAAAGCGGACGCCTTCCTCGGCGCTCCGGCCACGCAATTATTGGAGAAGTCACCGTGAAGTTTGAGGGGATCTATACGCCGGCGGTGACGCCACTCGATCAAAATGGACAGATCGACCGGGCCGGATTTACCGCCGTGCTCGAGTCGCTGATCGAGGCGGGAGTGCACGGCATCATCGTCGGCGGTTCGACGGGCGAATACTACGCCCAGAGCAGCCAGGAGCGTTTCGAACTCGCCGCCTATGCGCGAGAAGTCATCGGCACACGGCTGCCGCTCATCATCGGGACCGGTGCCATACGTACCGAAGATTCGGTCGAATATGCCAAGGCGGCGAAGGAAATCGGCGCGGATGCAATCCTGGTGTCGTCACCGCCCTACGCGCTGCCGACCGAACGCGAAAACGCCGTCCATGCGCTGACGGTCGATCGCGCCGCCAACCTGCCGATCATGCTCTACAACTATCCGGCCCGCATGGGCGTGGTGATGGGCGAGGAGTATTTCTCCCGCGTCGGCAAGTCGAAGAACGTCATCGCCATCAAGGAAAGCTCCGGCGACATGGGCAATCTTCATCGGCTCGCCCGGAAATTTCCGCATATCGCGCTGTCCTGCGGCTGGGACGATCAGGCGCTCGAATTCTTCGCATGGGGTGCGAAGAGCTGGGTCTGCGCCGGCTCAAACTTCCTGCCGCGCGAGCATGTCGCTCTCTATGAGGCCTGCGTCCTGGAAAAGAACTTCGACAAGGGCCGGGCGATCATGACGGCAATGCTGCCGCTGATGGATTTCCTTGAATGCGGCAAGTTCGTCCAGTCGATCAAGCACGGATGCGAATTGATCGGGCTGAATGTCGGATCGGTCCGCGCGCCGCTGCGTCCGCTCAACTCCGAAGAAAAGCGAACCCTCCAGACCGTCGTCGCCACATTGAAGCGCACGGTCGCCCAGATCACATCGGGAGCAAACCATGCATGAACCCTTGACCGCCGCCGAATACAAGGCGATCGCCACCGAGCTTCAGTTTCCGACGAATGCCTTCATCGATGGCGCATTCCGTCCGGCAAATTCCGGCAAGACCTTCGCCTCCACGAACCCCGCAACGGGCGAGGTCCTTGCCGAAATCGCCGCCTGCGATTCCAGCGACGTCGACTTCGCCGTTACGAAGGCGAGGGATGCGTTCGATGATGGACGCTGGCGGCTGCGCTCGCCGGGAGCGCGCAAGGAAGTGCTTCTGAAGCTCGCCAAGCTCATGGAGCAGAACAGGCACGAGCTTGCCGTCCTGGAAAGCATCGACAGCGGCAAGCCGGTGCGGGAATGCCAGACGGTCGATATTCCTGATACCATTCATACGATCCGCTGGCATGCCGAACTGATCGACAAGCTTTATGACAACACCGCCCCGGTCGGAGCCAACGCGCTGACGATGATCGTGCGCGAGCCGATCGGCGTCGTCGGATGTGTGCTTCCATGGAATTTCCCGCTGCTGATGCTGGCCTGGAAGATCGGCCCGGCGCTCGCCGCTGGCTGCTCGGTCATCGTCAAGCCGGCCCAGGAAACGACGCTGACGACGCTGCGTGTCGCCGAGCTTGCCCATGAAGCCGGCATTCCGGCTGGTGTGTTCAACGTCGTCACCGGCTCCGGCCGCGAAGTCGGCGAACCGATCGGCCTGCACATGGGTATCGATATGGTCGCCTTCACCGGATCGACCCCGACCGGCCGCCGCTTTCTGCGTTATGCCGCGGATTCGAACCTCAAGAAGGTCGTACTCGAATGCGGCGGCAAGAATCCCGCGGTCGTTCTTGACGATGCCGAAGACCTGGATCTCGTTGCCGAGCAGGTGGTCAACGGCGCCTTCTGGAACATGGGTGAGAACTGCTCTGCCACGTCGCGTCTCATTGTTCATTCCAAGATCAAGGACGAGTTGCTGAAGCGCATCGGCGCCTATATGCGCGAATGGAAGACCGGCGATCCGCTCGATCCGGACAATCGCATCGGCGCACTGGTCAGCAAAGCGCATTTCGAGAAGGTGAAATCCTTCCTCGACGACGCCAAGACGGAGAAGCTAACGGTCGCCCACGGCGGCGAAACGCATGGCGGCATCTTCATCGAGCCGACGGTGTTCGATGGCGTAACGCCCGCCAGCCGCCTGTTCCAGGAAGAGATCTTCGGGCCGGTACTCTCGGTCACAACCTTCAATTCGCTTGCCGAAGCGATCGCCCTTGCCAACGACACCAATTACGGCCTGACGGCGTCGGTCTATACCGGCAGCCTGAGAAACGCCATCAAGCTCGCGCGCGAAATCCGCGCCGGCGTCGTCACCGTCAACTGCTTCGGTGAAGGTGATGCCACCACGCCGTTCGGCGGCTACAAGGAGTCCGGCTTCGGCGGCCGCGACAAGTCGGTCTTTGCTCACGACAATTACTGCGAACTCAAGACCATCTGGATCGACGTATCCGAGCGGTCGGTCGACGAGACCATCCGATGAGCCGCCATGTGATCAAGCACCTGCCGACCGACACCGGCGTTTCGGGATGGGAGGCGACCAGCGAACGCGCCTTTCCCGTAGCGGCGCTTGAGCACGACACTATTGCGGACTGGCTGATCATCGGCGGCGGATTTGCCGGCCTCTCGGCGGCGCGCCGCCTCTCGCAATTGCGCCCCCAGGACAAGATCGTCGTCCTGGAGGCTCGCGAGCTCGCCAAGGGTCCGGCCGGCCGGAATTCCGGTTTCATGATCGACGTGCCGCACAACCTGTCCTCGGGCGAGTATTCGGTGGCCGACGAAGAGGCGACCAAAGAGGAGATTCGGCAGAACCGCCTGGCGATTGCCTTCGCAGCCGATGTGGCGGCCGAAAACGGCCTGTCGCGGGAAACCTTTGACCCATCGGGCAAGGTGAATGCCGCGGCCTCCGACCGGGGCATGGGTCTCAACGACAATTACAGGAAGTCGCTCGAGAAGATCGGCGAGCAGCATCGCGTTCTCGATGCACATCAAATGCGAGAGATGACCGGTTCTCGCTATTACCATGGCGGCCTTTACACGCCGGGCGCGGTAATGATCCAGCCGGCCGACTATATTCGTGGCCTGGCGCGCGGGCTCCATTCGAAGGTCGCCATCCACGAGCACTCGCCGGTGCTGGAGCTTTCGCGCGAAGGCAGGACCTGGAAGGCGAAGACCGGTTGCGGCTCCGTTTCGGCGCCGAAGGTCATTTTGGGCGTCAACGGCCATATTCAAAGCTTCGGCCATTTCCGCGGCCGGCTGATGCACATCTTCACCTACGCGTCGATGACATCGGCCTTTTCCCAGAACGAATTCGCAGGTGACGTCACCGGTGTGGATCGCTGGGCGCTATTGCCGGCCGACCCGATGGGCGCGACGGTGCGCAAGATCACCAAGGACGGGCTTTCGAGGATCGTCGTCAGGACGAGGTTCACCTATGACCCGAGCCTGAAAGTGTCGGAGAAGCGCGTTGCCGGTATCGCGGTCGAACAGCGCCGGTCGTTCGATGCCCGGTTCCCCGGGCTGGAAAGCCTGCCGATGGAATATAGCTGGGCGGGCGCGCTCTGCCTTAGCCGGAACCATGTGCCGGCATTCGGCGAGGTCGAGGAAGGGCTCTTTTCCGCCTGCTGCGAGAACGGTCTCGGCACGGTCAAGAGCACTTTTGCGGGCATGATGGCGGCCGATCTGGCGGCGGGTGCCGGTAGCCTCGAACTCGACAAATACAGCAATCAGCCGGAACCGACGAGATTGCCTCCGGAGCCCATCGCGTGGCTCGGCGTCAACTCGGTCATCCGCTTTCAGGAATTGCGCGCAGGCCGCGAGGGATGATCCCTCTGCCCGCGCAATATGAAGACTGCCGCCCGCAGACTTCAATGAGTATGGGAACGAAAACCAGGAGTAAGAACAATGAAGACTTTGTGGAAGGCGCTTTGCGCCGCTGCGGTGATAGGGATCAGCATCCTTCCTGCTCGCGCGGAAGAAAAGACGATCAATCTGGGCACGATGTCATGGGAAGACCTGACGCCCATCACCGGCATTACCAAGAAGGTTCTCGAAGATGCCGGTTACACCGTCAAGGTGACCGAGTTTTCCGAATGGGGCATCGCCTATGCCGCTCTTGCCAAGGGCGATATCCAGGCTCTCACCTCGCAGACCGACTACGTCGCTCAGGATTACTGGGACAAGAACAAGAACCGTCTCGAGAAGATTTCGCCGGTGTCGCACGGCCTCTACCAGGGCGTTGCCGTTCCGAAATATGTTCCGATCGACTCGCTCGATCAGCTCAGTGAAAATGCCGACAAATTCGGCGGCAAGATTATCGGCATCGAGCCGGGCGCCGGCCTGATGCGCGATACGGCGAATGCTGTCAAGGATTACGGCCTCAAGCTCCAGCTCGTCGAGGGCAGCACGGCCGCGATGACGGCGGCGCTGAAATCCGCCTATGATCGCAAGGAATGGATCGCGGTCACGATCTGGGAGCCGTCGTGGATGGTCCAGAAGTACGAGGTCAAGTATCTCAAGGACCCGAAGGGCGTATTCCCGCCGCCGCAGAGCTACTACTGGATCGGCCATAAGGGCTTCTCAGAAGAAAACCCGCACGCCCGCGAAGTCATGGCAAGCGTCTACGTGCCAATCGCCGACATCACCACCATCAACGGTGAAGTCAAGGACGGCAAGACGATGGACCAGGCCGTGCAGGATTGGATCGGCAGCCATGCCGACCTGATCAAGCGCTGGGAAAACATCAAGAAGAAGTAATCGCTTCATGGCCGTCCGATCCGTCGGGCGGCCAACCTGAAATGAAGAAGCCAGCGCCGATTGGCTCAAAGGGGATCGCGATGAAAACCGCCAATATCGATGCCGAAGATGTCCTGATCGACTGCCAATCCCTCTGGAAGGTCTTCGGAGGCAAATCCGCCGCAGCGATGAAGTCAATCAAGGAGCGCGGCCTCGGAAAGACAGACGTCTTGAAGGAATTCAATTGTGTCGTCGGCGTTTCCGATGCGAGCATCGAGGTCCGGCGGGGCGAAATCTTCTGCATCATGGGATTGTCGGGAAGCGGAAAATCGACGCTTATCCGCCTTCTCAACAAGCTGATCACGCCGAGTTCCGGCAAGGTGCTCGTCAAGGGACGCGACATCGCCGCCTTGTCGCCGGTTGATCTCAGGCAGATGCGGGCCAAGAACATCGGCATGGTGTTTCAGAGCGTCGCGCTGCTGCCGCACCGGACAGTGCTGGAAAATGCCGCCTTCGGCCTCGAGGTCCAGGGAATTTCCAAGCCGGAGCGAAACAAGACTGCCGCGGCCGCCCTCGAGAAGGTTGGCCTCGCCGACTGGCTCAGCCGATACCCCAACGAGCTTTCCGGCGGCATGCAGCAACGCGTCGGGCTTGCTCGCGCGCTCGCCTCCGACCCCGAGATCATTCTGATGGACGAGCCGTTCAGCGCGCTCGATCCACTGATCCGCCGTCAGCTTCAGGATGAATTCCGCCAGTTGACCAAAGCCCTGGGCAAATCCGCTGTCTTCATCACCCATGATCTCGACGAGGCGATCCGCATCGGCGACCGCATCGCGATCATGAAGGATGGCGTCATCATCCAGACCGGCACGGCCGAGGAGATCATCCTCAACCCGGCCGACGCCTATGTCGCCGAATTCGTCGCGGGAATATCCCGCCTTCATCTGATCAAGGCGCATTCGATCATGCGTAGTGTCGCCGAATTCCAGCAGAGCACGCCGAACGTCGACATCGCGTTGCTGGCACGCACGACGCCGGACGCCGATATCGACGAACTCATCTCTTTGACGATGCAGTCGGAGCGCGATGCCATCGCCGTCGTCGACAGTGACCAGGTCGTCGGCGTGGTCACGCTGCGCAGCCTGCTGATGGGCGTCAAAGGAACCTCGGCCCACAATCTCACGGCGGCGTGACCCCAACTGGAGCTGATTGACATGGATAGTTCAGCCTTCACCGATGTTTTCGACGAATGGACGGACTCCGTGCTCGAATGGGTGAGCGACAATGGGGAGTTCCTGTTCGACTATATCAGACAGGTTCTCGAAGGGCTCTATGACGGAATCCTCTGGCTCCTGCAACTCCCGCCGTTCTACGTGGTTGCTCTGATCGTGGCGCTTATCGGCTGGCGGCTGGTCAATATCTGGTTCGCTCTCCTCAGCTGTATCGCGCTGGCGCTTTGTTTTTCGATGGGGCTGTGGCCGCAAACGATGAGCACCCTGGCTCTGGTCTTGACCGCAACCTCAATCGCCTTGGCGATCGGCATCCCGATCGGAATCGCCGCCGGCTTCTTCACGGCGCTGGATCGTTTCATGGAGCCCGGCCTCGATCTGATCCAGACGCTTCCGCCCTATATCTACCTGCTGCCGGCGATCGCTCTGCTCGGCTACGGACCGGCCACAGCGCTGATCGCCACCGTGATCGTCGCCGTGCCGCCGGCCATCCGCCTGACCTCGCTTGGTATCCGCATGACGCCCAAAGAGTTCATCGAACTTGGAGAGGCGCTTGGGACCACGCCGACCAAGATGTTCTTCAAGATCCGCCTTCCCTTTGCGCTGCCGAGCATCATGGCAGGCATCAATCAAAGCCTGATGATGGCCTTTGGCATGGTCGTCATCGCCGGCATCGTTGGTTCCGGCGGGCTCGGAGAGACGATCTACGGCGCGATCAGGACACTCGACATCGCCACCTCCATCAACGGCGCGATCGCCATCGTGGTACTGACTATGGTGCTTGACCGAATAACCCAGAGTGCCGCTCGGCTGGGCGCAGGGAGGAAGTCATGAATCCGTCAACCTTTCAGTTTTCGCCTGGCGCTTTCCTGGCTCCATCAGTCGATTGGCTCAACACCAACCTTCACCCGCTGTTTGCTGCCATCAGTTCCGTGGTCGAAGCGGTGCTTTCCGCATTCGAGGGGGCACTCCTCTTTGTGCCGCCCTATGCGCTGATTGCGATCGTCGTCCTCCTGGCATTTTTTGCCGTCAGCCTCCGCGCCGCAATCCTGGCAGGCCTCTGTCTGGGATTCTGCCTTCTTGTCGGGCTGTGGACGGCATCGATGCAGACCCTCTCGCTGGTGACCGTCGCAGTCCTTATCTCCGTGCTCATCGCCTTCCCGCTCGGCGTCCTGTGCTCACGCTACAAGACATTGGAGGCGGTGGTGCGACCGGTTCTCGACGTCATGCAGACCGTGCCGCCATGGGTCTACCTCATCCCCACGGTGATGATCTTCAGCCTCGGACGGGTGCCGGCAATCATCGCCACCATCGTCTATGGCATTCCGCCGATGCTCCGCCTGACGACGCTGGCCTTCAACCAGGTCCCGAAGGTATTCATCGAACTCGGCAGCGCCATCGGCGCGCCGCCGCGATCGATCCTCTGGAAGATCGAAATCCCCCTGGCCAAGCAGACGCTGCTGGTCGGGCTCAACCAATGCATTCTCCTGTCGCTGGCGATGGTCGTGCTGGCCGGCCTCGTCGGCGCAGGCGGCCTCGGCGCGGAAGTGACGCGCGGCCTGACGCGCATGGAGATGGGCCTTGGCTTGAGAGCAGGCCTGGCGATCGTCGCGGTCGCCCTGCTACTCGACCGGGTATCCCGCGGCCTGCTCGACCGCGACAGGCTGCCGAAGGCGAGATGAGCAAGGACATAACAAGATGAGAAACAGCTTCTTCTGCATCGATGCGCATACCTGCGGCAATCCCGTCCGTCTCGTCGCCGGCGGTGGTCCGCTGCTTCCGCATGTGCCCATGGGCGAGCGCCGGGAGATCTTCGTCCGCGACCACGACTGGGTGCGCAAGGCACTGATGTTCGAGCCGAGGGGGCATGACATCATGTCAGGCTCGATCATTTACCCGGCCTATCGGGAGGACTGCGATTTCGCCGTTCTTTTCATCGAGGTGAGCGGCTGCCTGCCGATGTGCGGCGCCGGCACCATCGGCACCGTGACCGCCGCGATCGAGGAAGGGTTGATCAAGCCGCGCGAAGCTGGAAGGGTCGCCATCGAAACGCCTGCCGGCAGAGTGGACGTCACTTACGAGGAGAAGGGCGGATATGTCGATTCCGTTCGCCTCCACAATGTCGCGAGCTATCTCCATGAGGCCGATGTCGAGGTCGATGTGCCAGGAATGGGCCGTCTGCGCGTCGATATTTCCTATGGCGGCAACTATTATGCCGTCATCGAACCGCAAGAGAATTGGAGCGGGCTCGACGGCATGACGGCGTCCGATATCGTCGGCTGCAGCCAGAAGCTCAGGGCGGCACTTGCGAGTGTCTGCGATCCCGTTCATCCCGACGACGCCAGGATTTCCGGCGTGCATCACGCGATCTGGTGCGATCGCCCTGTGAACGACCACTCCGGTGGGCGCTGCGCGGTCTTCTACGGTGAGAAAGCCATCGACCGGTCACCAGGCGGCACCGGCACTTCGGCGCGCATGGCCCAACTCTATGGGAAGGGGCGGATGTCGGTCGGGTCGAGTTACCGTCATGAAAGCCTGATCGGAACCGTTTTCGAGGGCCGGGTTGAAGCCGAGGCAAGTATCGGATCTTATCGCGGTATTCTTCCGAGCATCGGCGGCTGGGCCCGCGTCATCGGGCACAACACCATTTTCGTTGACGATCGTGACCCCCTGGCGCACGGTTTTCAGATTCGATAAGCGCTGCTCAGCAGCGGCAAGGAGATGACTATGCGACCGGAGCAGCATCGGCAGGCAGACGGCGCCGCGAAACCCGCCCGGCTCAAGGTTGGGTTCGTTCTGGCGCGATCGTTCACGCTGTCGGCCTTCGCGCTCTTCATCGACACGCTGCGGCTTGCCAGCGACGAGCAGGATCGTTCCGGCAGGGTCCTTGCTGACTGGCAGGTGATTGGCAGCACGCGGCACCTGATAAACTCGAGCTGCGGCGTCCAGGTCGCTCCGACGTCCGATTTCGTCGATCCGTCGAATTTCAATTACATTGTGGTCGTCGGCGGTCTTCTGACGGTGGAGAACCCTGTCGACCAGCAGACCATCACCTTTCTCCGGCAGGCGGATGCCAAGAAGGTGCCGTTGATCGGCGTGTGCACGGGTTCGTTCATTCTTGCGGCGGCAGGCCTGATGAAGCGGCACGAGTCCTGCGTGAGCTGGCTGCATTACAAGGAGTTTCGCGAGCGGTTTCCCGACCTCGGCGTTCGGTCCGACCGGCTCTTCAATCTCGATCGCCAGCGTGGATCCTGCGCAGGCGGCAGCAGCGCCGCCGACATGGCTGCGTTGCTGGTCAGGAAGTATATCAGCCGCGATGCCGAGAGAAATGCGCTTGAAGTCCTTCAGATCGAGAAGGCCCGGACGACGGCTGATATACAGCCCCGACGTCCGCTATACGACGACTATGACGACGCCCGCGTCAAGGCGGCGATGATTACCATGGAGCAATTCGTCGACGGCAGCATATCGATCCAGAAGCTTGCCGCCATGGTCGGCCTGTCACGGCGGCAGTTGGAACGAATCTTCCTCGACAAGACGGGAATGTCTCCTGCCAAGGCCTATAATCGGGTTCGCATGGAGCGGGCAAAATCGATCCTCGTCCAATCGAAGGCGCCGCTGATCGAGATCGCGCTTGATGTCGGCTTCGAAAACGCCTCGCAGTTCACACGAACGTTCAAGCGCACCTTCGGGCAGACCCCGTCGCAGCATCGCGCAGCGGCTTCGAGAGTGCACTGAACGCACTTCAAATATCTTCGGCGGGAAACTGTCAGCCGCTCCCTTGGCCATGATCAGAGCCTGCGTTTCCAGTTTGATGCTCTCCGATCCCTTGGCGAGTGACGTCGCCCTCGCTCAGTGTTCAGCGCTCGATGACGAGATCGCTGAGCGGCTTCGAGCAGCAGGGCAGGAAAAAGCCGGCGTCGATTTCCCTCTGGCGGATTCCGCCATTGTGGCTCATGTCGACCGCGCCGGAGGTCAGCTTTGACTTGCAAGTGCCGCAGACGCCATTGGCGCAGGAGGAGGGAATCCTGACGCCCGCCTTCTTCGCGCAGGAGAGCACGCTTTGGCCGCTTGTTACTTCGATGCTGCGGGCCTGCTTGGAGAAGGTGACCTGAAAGGCCTTGGCGGCAGCATCCTGAACCGCGGGGATTTCCGGTTCGTCGATGACCGCGGCGTCGAAGCTTTCCTCGAGATAGTGCGAGGCGGGGACGCCGAGCTCGGCAGAAATGCCGCGCGCTGCCGCCATGAACGGCGCGGGGCCGCAGCACATCACCGTTCGCTCGGCGATATCCGGAACCGCAAGCCTGACATAGTCTGCCGAAATGCGACCGGTAAGGCCTGGCCACGACGCCTCGCCCGCGACGGTTTCCGGGAGGAAATGGAGCCGAAGGGCTTTCAGCCTACCGGCGATGCAGGCAAGCTCGTCGCGAAAGATCAGATCCAGCGGTGTGCGCGCGGCATGCATGAAGACGACGTTGGCAGGTTCGCAGCTGTCTGCGAGTTCCCGCAGAATGGACATGACTGGGGTAATGCCCGAGCCACCTGAAAGCAGCAGAAGCTTACGTCCCGGCGCCTCGGACCGGACGAAGTTGCCAAGCGGGCCGTTCGCCTTGACTGATGCCCCGGGAACGAGGGTGTCGTGAAGCCAGTTGGAAATCTTTCCGTCCGGAACGCGCTTCACCGTAACGGAGAAGGCGTTCGTCCGATGCGGCGAAGAGGAAATGCTGTAACACCGGCTTTCAGCATCTCCATTGTGTTCCAGGTCGAACAGAAAATACTGTCCGGCCTTGAATGCGAACCGCTTGCCCTCGCGTGATGCGAAAGTGAACGTCTTGACATCGTGGGTTTCCTGCTGGACGTCGAGGCAGACGAGCGCGTCGTCTTCCTCGGGATTCCAAACGCCGTTGAGAACGGCGTTTCCGGGCAATTCCTGCGGGTTCCTAGTATCCATGGGTGCGCATCCGGTCGATGTACCAGGTGGCGAACTTGTCGAGGTTCGTCTCGGAGAAGGGGGAGTAGGGCCCTGGCTCATAAGCGGGATCGAGCGTGCCGGCGTGGGAGCGGGCGACCAGGTCCGCGTCCTGATCCGTCGTCGCTACCCAGACATCCGTCAGCTTGTCGAGATCGTAATCGACCCCCTCGACGGCCTCCTTGTGGACCAGCCACTTGGTTCGGACAAGCGTCCTGCCTGCCGACAGCGGGATGACAATTGCCACGACGGCATGGTCGCCCATGAAGTGGTTCCAGCTGTTGTGCCCCCAAAGATGCATGTCCCCGAGATCCTTGCGGGTCATCTGCCCGAGAAGCTTCGAGGATGCGGCGGTGGCATCATGGGTCTGGGATTCTCCGGCGCCTGATATGATCAGCCGCTGCGTGCGGAAGTTCGTGGCGCAGTCGGCGAGCTGCTCGACGGCGGCCGAAGGGAAGCCGTCGGCCTCCCATGCCTGCGTGCGCTTCTCATAGAGCCGAAAATGCTCCGCGGCCTGTTCACGATCTTCCGGGCTCAGCGTTTCTGGATCGAAGCCGAAGTCGAGATCGACGAAGGAGACGCAGAGTTCCGGGTGGTTGGCCGAGCAATGATAGCATTCACGATTGTTCTCCATGGTCAGCTTCCAGTTGCCGTCCTCGATGACGTCGGTCTGGTGGGCGATCTTGGCGTTGCGGATATCGTAGGGCGCGAGGCGCTCGGTCATCGCCTGCTCGAGGCCGGCAATGTCCTCGGGCGGATTGTCGGACAGGCAGACGTAAATCAGCCCACCGATCGATTTGAAGGTGACCGGCTTCAGGCCGCGACAGTCCTTGTCGAAATCCTTGCCCATATGAGGGGCGTAGCTGAGCTCGCCCGTCAGCTCATAGGTCCAGGTGTGATAGGGACAGACGAGCTTCGAAACGATCGTTTTGCCCGGATCGAGAAGGCGGGAGCCGCGATGGCGGCAGACGTTGTGCAGCACGCGGATCTCGCCATCGTCATCGCGCAGCAGGATCAGGCTCGTCTTGCCGATATCGATTACAGTGGCGTCGCCGGCTTCGGGAACATCGCAGTCGAGACCGACGCAGATCCAGTGCTTGTGGAAGAAGACCTCGATATCAGCGTCGAACACGTCCTCTCTGACATAAAGGCCGGCCGGCAGCGAATGGCCCTCGGAGCGGGAGTCCAGCAGCGCCGAAATCGAGGATGGAAGCCTGTTTAGCATGAGAACCCCTTATGTGATCGTTTCTGTAAATTGCTCTTGTATTGCAGGGGCTTCAACGGCATAAAAAATCACGTTCGCATAAGTTTTTATCATGCGAAAAGGAATTTCAGGATGCAGTTTCGAAGACGGCTCCCGTCGCTGACGGCGCTGGTGACCTTGGAAGCAGTGCTGCGCAGGAAGAGCTTCACCTTGGCTGCGAGCGAACTCGGCGTCACCCAGGCAGCGGTCAGCAGGCAGATTGCGGTGCTGGAGGAGGAGTTCGGCCAGCCCTTGTTCGTGCGCAAACATCGGGCGATCGAACCGACGGCGGCATGCGTCACCCTCGGCGCGACGCTGGCGAAGAGTTTTGCCGATATCGCCGAGAGCGTGGAAGCGATCCAGTCGCACGGCCAGGACGTCGTGACGATCGGGGCAACCGTCGCATTCTCCTCCTTCTGGCTGCTGCCGCGGCTGGCCGAGTTCCGCCGGGCGAACCCCGGCATTCTGGTGCGGGTGATATCGCAGGATAGCCCGATCGCTCTCCACGGCGGAGAGGTCGATGTGGCGATCCGATACGGCCTACCGCCCTTCAGCGATGGCACCGTCATCGCCTCGCGCGGCGACGTCATTTCCCCCGTCTGCTCCCCGGATTATCTCCGGCGTCGAGGCAATGGTCCGCTAGGCTCGGCTGACGAATTCATTGAAACGGACGTTCTCGATCGTTCCTGGTATAGCTGGGCACAATGGATTTCCCTGGCCGGCGCCAATATCGCGATGAAGCCGTCGCTTCGGTTCAGCCACTATACCGAAACCATCGCCGCCGCCCGCGCAGGGCAGGGGATTGCGCTGGGATGGCGTATGCTGGTGGGTACTTTTCTGGAGGACGGAACCCTCGTGCAGGCCGACAGCGGCGAGCTTGCCGCCGAAGGCAGATACAACGTCATCGTGCCCGTCAAAGCCAAACGAAGCAATGCCCGCGACCTTGCCGCCGCCTGGCTGACGGCATCATTGCACGGTTGATCAAAAGCCCCCATTCACAAACCCAGTCCCACAGACGCCGTTCGGTGCACGCCCTTCGGGACGAAGGCGAAGCGATCGGAGAGGCTGAGGAAATCGGCCGCGAGGTGAATGACAGAAAGCCACATTTCCGTTCCCTGCAGGCTCGGTTCACCACCGTCGGCGAATGGGAAACCTTCGCCATCCCGCCATCTATCCAGAGCCCTCGAGATGAGATTGCGGGCAATCGCCTCCCCTTCGGCCCGTCGGTAGTCGGTCTGGCGGGCAATCAGCAGCAGAGGATGAATCGTATCGAGGAGATTGCACGCATTGTATTTCTGAGCAGCGAAGCCCTTGTGGTTACGATAGTTGAGGTGAACCGTTTCGAGCGAGGCGTACGGATGTGGAAGCGCGACGCCGAACTGGGCATAGGTGCCGCGCGTCAGACGGTAAAAGCCGTTCACCGGTTGCAGCCATCCTTCCAGCGCTGTCGGCTCGCCCCATAGGCCCGAGACGCTGTTGGCATGCCGGCTCAACCACTCGAAGAGTTCCTGGCGTGATTGCCTGATGCCGAAATACTTTGCATTGAAGTACATCGCGGTTCCGATGGCATCGACCACGCTCCCAGCCTGCCACGCCCGGGTCGACCAGGGCAGGGCACTCAGCCATTCGTCCAACTCTTTCGCGCCGAGCTCGACCGCGTGGACAGGATTCCTTGGACTGGAGCCAAGCAGCTCAAGCGCATATCCAACCGCAAGGACGTTATAGAGCGCCTTTGGATCCTCCCTCAATGACCCGCCATGCAGTCGCGAATGCTCTTCCGTGAACAGGCCGGCCTCTCGTTCCTGGAGATTTTGGAGAAGCTGGACGGTCTCCGACTGATTGATGTCGGGCGGCAGGTGGCCGAAGCCGGCCGCGATCTCGATTGCATCGCACAGATGCCGGATCGCCGGTCTCCTGATGCCGTCCGCCTCCAGCGATTCATAGGCCTCAGGCGTTTTCCAGCGTGCAAGAATATCAGGCCATTGCTCCTGCGCTTTCTGACCGAGCCTGATCAATCGATCTTCGACGTCTGCAGTGCCGGATTTCCTGGCCGGCGCGCCTCGGCTCCGCAGCACCTTTGCCGGTACGCCGCCGGCAATCGACAGGGCGGGAATGTCTTGCGTGACCACCGCCCCAGCGGCGATCACGGCGCCATTTCCGATGCTGACGCCATCGAGAATGACAGAATTGGCACCGATCCAGACATCGTCGCCGATCACGATGCCGAGGCTGATGACACCTTGGCGATGGATGGGTCGATCAGGATCGTCGAAGCCGTGATTGAAGCCGACAATCGATGCATGCGAGGCAATCCGCACGCCATTGCCGCACGTCACCTTGCCGGAAACACAGGCATAGGGATTGATGGAGCAATCGTCGCCGAGGATGACATCACCCCGAACAAGCGCGCGCCCGGCAATCCAGGACCTCTCACCCATCGCCAGGCTTTCGGTGAAGATTGCGGCATCTTCGGCGATATAGGACGTCCCGGCCAATTCAGCAGCGCAGGCTCGCCGAAGCTCCGCCTTGCGGGCGAGATGGGCGGGATGATCGAGGTCCGACGCAATGCGCTCCCAGGGAAGATATTGCAGCCGGCGCGCTTCTCTCTGCTCGTTCGCCGATGCTTGCGAATTATTGGCCTGATCCATTTCGATCCTCGTCTTCGTTTCCGTGGCCGAATGTTGGCTTAGCAAGAGTGTCGGCAATCGTCACTCTTCATGAAAGACTCGACCCGAACTTGTCCCAGCTCTCCTTGACCGTTTCCATCGCGACATTCGTCGAGGTGCTGGCAACGTGGGGCAGTGTCGAGATGCGCTCGCCGAGAACGCGGCGGTAGCGGCCGATATCGCGGGTGCGGATCTTCAGGAGATAGTCGAACCTGCCGGCGATCATATGGCATTCTTCGACTTCCCTGATCTTCTTGATGGCTTCGTTGAAGCTTTTCAGCGCATCCTCGCGGGTATCGGAGAGTTTCACCTCGACGAAGGCGATATGGTCGAGCTGCATTTTCGACGGATTGAGGACGGCCTTGAAGCCTTCGATATATCCGTCGCTGATCAGCCTTTTGAAGCGGATCTGGCACGGCGTCTTCGATAGCCCGACACGCGCCGCGAGATCGGTGATCGACAGCCTGCCGTCCTCGGCGAGTTCGGCGAGGATCTTCCTGTCGAACTGGTCCAATTCACTAAAGATGTCGGTATCGATAGCCATTTGATCTTTCTGGTGTGAGTTAATAAGTTCATACAGCCTGGAAACTGAAAAAATCAAGTGAGATCGCGATTTGCGATTGTGTTAGATTGTCGACGGGCAATGGAGGAAGGGCGAAGCCGCCTGGCAGATTGCCGGGATGGCCGTCTGCGCCGAACCCAAAATGGGGATGATACATGCACAAGGGAGAGCCGGATGACGATCAAAAGCCGGACCTGCTCGTTCATTACCGGCCGCTGGCGATAAGGGCCGTGGCGGCGGCATTCACCGTCAAGCGCGACAAGCCGGATGCGCGCCCGCTTTGCGAGACGGAATATTCCGGCCCAGTTGTCACGGATGATGCCTGGGACGATGAGCCCGGTGTTCCATTTATCCGTTAGATCAGACACCGATTTGATAGGGACTCCCATGTTGAACGCAGCGATCGACCCCGCATCCTCCAGTAATCCCGCCAATGGCGCGCCGTTCTCCGGTTTTGCCCCGCCGATCCGGCCGCAATCCGAGCTTCGCCAGGCGATCACGGCTGCCTATCGCCGCCCGGAAACCGAATGCCTGCCGCCGCTCGTTGCCGCCGCGCGCGTCTCCGAGGCGAAACGCTATGACATTCGCAGCACGGCCCGCACGCTGATCGAGGCTTTGCGCGCCAAACACAAGGGCACCGGCGTCGAAGGGCTGGTGCAGGAATATTCGCTTTCCAGCCAGGAAGGCGTGGCGCTCATGTGCCTTGCCGAAGCGCTGCTGCGCATTCCCGATACGGACACACGCGATGCGCTGATCCGCGACAAGATCGCCGAGGGCAACTGGGCCTCGCATATCGGCGGCGGCAAATCCATGTTCGTCAACGCCGCCACCTGGGGCCTCGTCGTCACCGGCAAGCTGACCTCGACGGTCAACGACCGCAGCCTGTCGGCAGCGCTGACGCGGCTGATCGCGCGCGCCGGCGAGCCGGTCATCCGTCGCGGCGTCGATATGGCGATGCGCATGATGGGCGAGCAGTTCGTCACCGGCGAAACGATCGAGGAAGCGCTGAAGCGTGCCCGGCCGCTGGAAGCGCGCGGCTTCCGTTATTCCTACGACATGCTGGGCGAGGCCGCGACGACGGCCGCCGACGCCGAACGTTATTTCAAGGATTACGAAAAGGCGATCCACGCCATTGGCAAGGCCTCGGACGGGCGCGGCATCTATGATGGCCCTGGTATTTCGATCAAGCTTTCGGCCCTGCATCCCCGCTACGTGCGGGCGCAGGCCGGCCGGGTGATGAGCGAGCTGCTGCCGAAGGTCAGGGCGCTGGCCGTTCTCGCCAAGACCTATGATATCGGCCTCAACATCGATGCCGAGGAGGCCGACCGGCTGGAGCTTTCGCTCGATCTGCTCGAGGAGCTCTGCTTCGCCCCTGATCTCACCGGCTGGAACGGGCTGGGCTTTGTCGTCCAGGCCTACGGCAAGCGCTGCCCCTTTGTGCTCGATTACGTCATCGATCTCGCCCGTCGTTCCGGGCGCCGGGTCATGGTGCGTCTGGTCAAGGGCGCTTATTGGGATGCGGAGATCAAACGCGCCCAGCTGGACGGTCTCGACGACTATCCGGTCTATACCCGCAAGATCTACACCGACGTCGCCTATATCGCCTGCGCCCGCAAGCTGCTGAACGCACCGGATGCCGTCTTCCCGCAATTCGCCAGCCACAATGCGCAGACGCTCGCCACCATCTATCATCTTGCCGGTCCGGATTTCGCTGTCGGCAAATACGAGTTCCAGTGCCTGCACGGCATGGGCGAACCTCTCTACGATGAAGTCGTCGGCAAGGAAAAACTCGACCGGCCCTGCCGTATCTATGCGCCGGTGGGTACGCATGAGACGCTGCTTGCCTATCTGGTGCGGCGCCTTCTGGAAAACGGCGCCAATTCCTCTTTCGTGCATCGCATCTCCGATCCGCACGTCTCCGTCGAGGCGCTGATTGCCGATCCCGCCGAGACCGTTGCCGCCATGCCGGTCGTCGGCGCCCCGCACGCGCAGATCGCCTCGCCGAAGGCGCTTTACGGCAGTGCCCGCGCCAATTCCGACGGCCTCGATCTCTCGAACGAGGCGACCCTTTCCGATCTGGCGCAGACGCTTGTTTCCTCGGCAGCGAGCCCATGGCATGCGGGTCCGATCCTTGCCGATGGCTCCACGGACGGGGTGACGCGTGACGTCCTTAATCCTGCCGATCACCGCGACATCGTCGGCACGGTCACCGAGCTGAAGGTCGAGGAAGCAGCCCGGATCGTTGCCATGGCTGCCGAGCATGCGCCGCAATGGGCCGCCGTATCGCCCGCGGAGCGTGCCGCTTGCCTGGAGCGGGCGGCCGACATTATGCAGGCCCGCATCAAGACGCTGATGGGCATCATCATGCGCGAGGCCGGCAAATCGGCGGCCAATGCCGTCGGCGAGGTGCGTGAGGCGATCGACTTCCTGCGTTATTACGCCGAGCAGGCGCGCAAGACCCTCGGGCCGTCCCATGCGCCTCTCGGCCCGATCGTCTGCATCAGCCCGTGGAATTTCCCGTTGGCGATTTTCACCGGGCAGGTTGCCGCAGCCTTGGTGGCCGGAAATCCCGTGCTTGCCAAACCCGCCGGTGTCACGCCGATCATCGCTTCGGAGAGCGTGAAGATCCTCCACGAGGCGGGCGTGCCTGTGGCCGCCTTGCAGTTCGTGCCCGGCAGCGGTCGCCTCGGCGCCGGCATGGTGGGTGCCCCGGAAACAGCGGGTGTCATGTTTACCGGCTCGACCGAAGTCGCCCGGATGATCCAGGCGCAGCTGGCTGAACGGCTGTCTTCGACCGGCAAGCCGATCCCGCTGATTGCCGAAACCGGCGGCCAGAACGGCATGATCGTCGACTCCTCGGCCTTGGCCGAACAGGTGGTGGCCGATGTCATTGCGTCGGCTTTCGACAGCGCCGGCCAGCGGTGCTCGGCGCTCCGCGTCCTCTGCCTGCAGGATGATGTCGCCGACCGGACCCTCGCCATGCTGAAGGGCGCCTTCCGCGAGTTGACGATCGGCCGCACCGATCGGCTGAGCATCGATGTCGGACCCGTCATCAACGATGGCGCAAAGGCGGAGATCGACCAGCATATCGAGCAGATGCGTGGCATGGGTCGCAAGGTGGATCAACTGCCGCTGCCCGAAAGTGCGGCGGCCGGCACCTTCGTTCCGCCGACGATCATCGAGATCAAGTCCCTGTCGGACCTGACGAGGGAGATCTTCGGGCCGGTCCTGCATGTCGTCCGCTTCAAGCGAAACGGGCTCGACCGCCTGATCGACGACATCAACGCATCGGGTTACGGCCTCACCTTCGGGCTTCACACCCGGCTTGACGAAACGATCGCGCATGTGACCAGCCGCATCAAGGCCGGCAACCTCTACGTCAACCGCAACATCATCGGCGCTGTCGTCGGCGTGCAGCCTTTCGGCGGCCGCGGCCTGTCGGGCACCGGTCCGAAGGCCGGCGGTCCGCTCTATATCGGCCGGCTGGTGCAGCGTGCTCCGGTGCCGCCGCAGCAGGATTCCGTTCATACGGACCTCGCCCTTCGCGACTATATCGTCTGGCTCGACAAGAAGGGCTTGCCGGGCGAGGGAGAGGCAGCGCGTGGCTATGCGAGCCGTTCAGCGCTCGGACTTGAGCGTGAACTCACCGGCCCCGTCGGCGAGCTCAATCTCTATGCGCTCCATCCCCGCGGCCGCATTCTTGCCGTGCCGCAGACCGAAAGCGGGCTGCATCGCCAGATCGCCGCAGCCCTGTCGACCGGCAACCACATCGTCGTGGATGCGGGCTCCCTATCGAAATCGGTCCTGGCGGATCTCCCGGCGGCTGTCGCCGGCCGGGTTTCCTGGACGTCGGATTGGGAAAAGGAGGGGCCGTTCTCGGGCGCGCTCGTCGAAGGGGATCACGACAGTGTTCTGGTCGTCAATCGGAAGATCGCTGCTCTGCCCGGCCCGCTTCTGTTGGTCCAGGCCGCGACGATCGAGGAATTGGCGAGCGATCCCGAGGCCTATTGCTTGAACTGGCTGCTGGAAGAGGTGTCGACCTCGATCAACACCGCCGCTGCCGGCGGCAATGCCAGCCTGATGGCCATTGGCTGAGGAAACCGGATGGGGGCGTAGACAATGCGCCCTCTCCGCATGTTCCGCCAAAACTCGACACCATTGACCATTGTTTTAACAGTCGTGACTATTGTGGTGCGCTGAGGCGCGGCAACCCAACAGAGGGCTGCCGGTAAAAGTGCCTATTTTCCTGGGGCGGGGCTTCCTTATGGCGTTGCAGCGTATGCGGATCGTGACGAAGGTCCTCTTCTTCGTGGTGCCGCTGATCGTCCTCATCGCCGGCATCGGGCTTTTCGGCTATTCACCGCCGGTACGCTGAACGGGCAGATGACCCTGACCCGGCAGACGATCGAAGCTCTTTCTAGCTTTCAGCAACTGCGATCGGCTCTGACCGCCTTTACCGATCTTCCCACTGCCGCCACCCGCGATCGTCTGATCGCCAGCATTTCCGATCAGAATAAGGGCGCTGCGACGCTCGATGCGATGCTCTCCGATCCCGCGCAGAAACAGCAGATATCCATGGTGCGTGAACTAGGGGGCAAGATGCAGGGCGGCGCCGACGCGCTCTGGGCGGTGGCGCAGGAGCGCGCCAGTAACGAACAGGCGATCGACGACGCGGTCGCCCAACTGTTCAAGGAAAGCCAGACCGCCCGCAAACAGCTCGACGTTCTCCAGGATCAGGCGAATGGCAAGGAGGCCTTTGTCCGGGCGCTTCTTCTCGACGCCTCGGCCTATAAGAATCTGGCTGGACGCATTACAAAACTGCGCAAGGCGACCGGAGGGGCGACCGATCCCCAGAAGCTTGCCCAGGCGATCGCCAGCCTCCTGCCGCCGCTTGTCAAGGAGACGGGCGAAAGCGAGGCGCTTGCCTCCGAGAAAGCTCAAAGCCAGATTGCAGCGCTGAAGCCGATGCTGGACAAGCTCGCGGTCATGGCCAAGGACAGCAGCTTGTCGCTCGAGAGTTACGCTCCCGTCGACCAGGACCTGCAGGGCTTTCAGGAGCAGTTTGCAAAACTCGCCTCCGGCAATGCGGACACCGCGATCGAGCGCTTTGCCGGCATGGATGCGAGCATATCAACGCTTCGCTCAATGGTGATGATCGTCAACGCCGCTTACAAATCGATCGACGATCTGCGCCTGCACCTGAGCGAACGGAACAGACGCGTCGACGCCGAGGCGCGGGATGCGCCTCTCGCCGATCTCAAGGCGCTGCGCGAAAGCGCCGCGACGCTTGCGCCTTTGAGCGGGCGAAATGCCGCGCTGCAGGATCTCGCGAAAGAGATCGAGCCTTCGCTTGCGGCGATCGAAAAGGATACGTCGCTTCTGATTTCGATTGCGGATCGGTGGCGGGCAGAGAAGGGGGCGGCCACCGAGCTCGTGGCCTCGGCAAGCCACACGCTCGAGCAGTTCGTCAGCACGGCGCAGGAGAGCGGCAAGGAAATCAGCCAGCGCTCGGCGACGATGTCGCTCGCGGCGATGATTGCGGGCACTGTGCTTGCGATCATCGGCGGCCTCATGCTGATCGAAACCCTGCGCGGGCCGCTGAAGCGGATTACCCAGACGATGATGCGGCTTGCCGACGGCGATCTGAACGTGCCGATCGGTGACGGCAAGCGCGGCGACGAGATCGGCGACATGATCCGATCGGTCACCGTCTTCCGCGATCAGGCGCTTGAGAAGACCAGGCTGGAAGAGGTGGCCGAAGCAAACAGGGCGCGGGACGAACGGGAGCAGGCCCGCCGCGCCGCCGAACAGGCGCGTGTCGAGGCTGAACAGAGCGAGGCTCTCAATGCTCTGTCGGACATGCTCGGCAAACTTGCCAATGGCAACCTTGCCGCCGAAATGAGCGAGGATCTGGCCGCAGATTATGTCGCCATGGCGAAAACCTACAATCACGCCATCGATGCGCTGCGCCTGACGCTCGCCGAGGTCCGCAACACGACCTACGAGATCGCCGAGGGCAGCACCAACCTTTCGGGAGCCGCCGACGATCTGGCGCGGCGCACGGAACAGCAGGCCGCGTCCCTCGAGGAAAGTTCGCGGGTACTGGGCGAATTGACCGTCAGCGTGCGGACGACAGCCGAAAACGCCCGTCAGACCTCGCTTTCGGTTGGCGAAGCCCACCGTCAGGCGGAGCATTCCGCGGCCGTCGTCGCCAAGGCCGTCGACGCCATGGGCGCCATCAATCGCTCATCCGAAAAAGTCAGCAGCATCATCGGCGTGATCGACGAGATCGCCTTCCAGACTAATCTCCTCGCCCTCAATGCCGGCGTGGAAGCGGCGCGCGCAGGAGAGGCCGGCAGAGGTTTTGCCGTCGTCGCCCAGGAGGTGCGCGAGCTTGCGCAGCGCTGCGCAAAGGCTGCCCGCGAGATCAAGGATCTCATCTCCACCAGCGCATCGCAGGTCGGCGCGGGCGTCAGGCTCGTCGAGGAGACCGGCGAGGCGCTTTCCTCGATCATGGTGCACTTCACCGCGATCAACGGGCTGGTGCAGGTCATCTCGACTGCGACGACCACGCAATATAAGGGGATCGATGAGGTGAACAACGCCGTTCGAGACGTCGAGCACATCACCCAGCACAACGCCGCCATGGTCGAGGAAAATACGGCGGAAATTCATCGGCTTCGGCAGCAGGTGGAAGTATTGAACGAAAGAATCTCTCACTTTCAGACGGCCGACGGTCGCAAGGCCGCCTCGCCTGCCAACAGTCCGCGGATGTCCGTGGCCTCCTGAACACTTGCTGTCCCCGGTCTTTTTGAGGCGACAGATGAGTCTCCTGTCGGGATCGACCCATTCACCACCGAATTTGTGGGCGTTTCATGAAGCTCTCTTTCGGCCGAGCCGCATTCAAAAATCGGCCACTTTGCCCCAGGCGGACGTTCCGAATCGGTCGGGATTGTACGGCCGGGGATCGACGATCGGCTCGTCGCCTGTGACGATATCGGCAATCAGATGACCGGCGCCTGGCCCGATGCCGAAGCCATGGCCGCTGAATCCCGCAGCGAGGATGAAACCCGGAAGCGTGGCGATCTCGCCGATCCCCGGCACGCCGTCCGGCGTGCTGTCGATATAGCCCGCCCAGGCCGCGCTGATGCTCGTTTTTTTCAAGGCGGGCAGAAGCTCGAGTGCCCGTGAATGCGTGAGGGCAATGGTGGCCTGGTTGACCGCCGGGTCGAGGATGCGCATGCGCTCCATCGGCGTCGGCCTGTCGAGCCGCCAGCGTGCCAGAGACTCGTGACCGGAGCGAAACCCCTCCAACCCACCGGGTGCGAGACTGCGCCAGCGCCGGGCGAACATCGGCAAGAACTGCGACGCGAAGCGGAGCTGCTGCGCCGTGGGATCGACGCGGCCGCGGCCGCTGATCGCCAGCGTGTAGCCGCCATCGCTGCGGCGCGTGACGGAGACCGCAGATGTGTGCAGTGCATCCGGCAGGCCGCTGGCGCCCGGTGAAACGGAAAGGATCGACGAACGGATCGATGCCTGCGGAAATCGAATGCCCAGCTGGCGGCAGAAGGAGGAGGCCCAGGCGCCGCCGGCGAGGATCGCGATTTTTGTCCGGATCGTGCCATGCTCCGTGACGACGCCCGAGAGCCTGCCGCCTTCGACGGCGATGCCGCGGGCCGCACAGGACTGATGCACCGTGCCGCCGAGCTTCAGGATCGCGCGCGCGACGGCCGGCGCGGCACGTGCCGGATCGGCAGTGCCGTCGGTCGGCGAAAATACCCCGCCTTTCCACGCGGTGCCGGTGGCGCGCCCGCGTTCGGTCGCTTCTACGCCGCTCAGCATATGCGTCGTGACGCCGACCGAGCGCGCGAAATCCCGCCAGCGTGCCCAGCCGGCCAGTTCCTCGTCGCTATTGCTGAGATAGAAGAGGCCGCAGCGGCGAAAACCCGTGTCCTCCCCGGTCTCGGTGGCGAAGCGCTCCCAGAGATCGAGGCTCTTCGTCGACATCGGCAGTTCACGGGCGTCGCGGTTCTGCTGCCGGCACCAGCCCCAGTTGCGGCTTGATTGCTCCGCACCGATGAGGCCCTTCTCGACGAGGGCGACTTTCAATCCGCGCCGGGCCAGATAATAGGCCGCGAAAACACCGACGATGCCGGCGCCGATCACCACCGTATCGGCGGCGGTGGGCAGCTCCGGCGTGGTGTCGATGCGATCGAGTGGTGCGGGCATGGCAGGGTCTCCGTTTCAGCCTGTAGTCTAGCGGATCTGGCGCCACGCCTTTGCCGCAGTTGAGATGGCGGCAGCAGAAGATTCCGTCTTGCGGGGAGCCCGGCAGCCATTCGTGCTTCCGCCTATGTCGGAACGTGGTCAGCGTCGCCTCATCGGTTGAGTAGTCGATGTCGGAGAAGCCGCATCGCTATCTTCCGCGTCCTTAGCGATCTCAAACGGAGAAGGTGTAGGATCAGACTCGATCGGAA
Source organism: Rhizobium sp. NZLR11 (assembly GCF_019685115.1). Classification (NCBI taxonomy): domain Bacteria; kingdom Pseudomonadati; phylum Pseudomonadota; class Alphaproteobacteria; order Hyphomicrobiales; family Rhizobiaceae; genus Rhizobium; species Rhizobium sp. NZLR11. The sequence goes on from NZ_JABDWD010000012.1 coordinate 26,611, forward strand.
CGAGGTAAGATCCTTTGCGGATTGCAGAAGAATGGCCGGTTCACGAATGCCAGAACAGGATGATTTTAGGCCGAGTCGGCCTAAAATCTGAATCCTGTTCTACATTATAGAGTTAGAGCATGATGTCGTCCGAAAACCGCTCACACTTTTCGGCATCATGCTCTAAACGTTGCCGGACAAAACGATCAGCACGCCGACCCTTATTGCCGACAATAGGCCCGCACCAATTCCGGATCCTGCTGGAGCCCATCAAGCCAGGCCGGATCAAGCGTCGGCACTGATGAGAAGAGCAGTTGCGAATAGGGGTGCGTCGGCGCCTTCACCGTCGAGTGGGTGATTTCCTCAACCTTCCGGCCCCCATACATCACCACGATCTCGTCGCAGATCGCCTCCACGACCGAGAGATCATGGCTGATGAAGATGTAGGAGAGGCCGAGTTCGCGCTGCAATTCCTTGAGCAGGTCGATTACCGCGGCGGCAACCACGGTGTCGAGCGCCGAGGTAATCTCGTCGCAGAGGATCAGCTTTGGATCGGCGGCGAGCGCCCGGGCGAAGTTGACGCGCTGCTTCTGCCCGCCCGAAAGTTCTCCCGGCCGGCGATGGCGGAGGTTGCGGGGCAGGCGAACCATGTCGAGCAGTTGATCGATCCGGGCGTTTCGCGCCTGCCGATCCATGCGGTGGTAAAAAACCAGCGGCCTCGCGAGGATGTCCTCAACCGATTTTGCCGGGTTGAGAGCGGTATCGGCATATTGGAAGACGATCTGCATCTCGCGCAGCTGGTCGCGCGAGCGCTCGCGAGCGCTGCGGCGCAATTCCGTTCCGTCGAAGACGATCTTGCCGACTGCGGCCGGCAGGATGCCGGCGATGGTGCGGGCGAGCGTTGATTTGCCGCAACCGGATTCTCCGATGATGCCGAGATTGCGCCCTTTTTCCACCTTCAGGCTCACGTGCTCGACCGCGCGAACGAGGGGCAGGCCGTCGGCCTGGCGTTGTCCATAACCCGCAACGAGATCGTCGATCTTCAGAAGCGGCTCCGTCGCGCTTCCTATAGCGCCTGCTACGCCACGCGATTTCGGCTCAAAGGCTGCGAGCAGCTCTCTGGTATAGGGGTGCTTCGCGTTATTGAGGATTTCCTTGGTCGTGCCGGTTTCCTGGGTCTCCCCGTCTTTCAACACGACGATGCGATCTGCGATCTGCGCGACGACGGCAAGGTCGTGCGAGACATAGACACCGGCTATGCCGCCCTTCTTCATGACCGACTTGAAAGCGCGCAGCACTTCGATCTGGGTGGTCACGTCGAGTGCCGTCGTCGGCTCGTCGAAGATGACTAGGCTCGGGTCGCCGATCAGCGCCATGGCCGCCGCCAGACGCTGCAGCTGGCCGCCGGAAACCTGGTGGGGATAACGGCTGCCGATCGTCTCGGGTTCGGGCAGCGACAGCGCCCGAAAGAGCTCGACTGCCCGGGCGCGCGCATCGTCCGGCGACATCAACTGATGAATACGCGTGACTTCAATCACCTGGTCCATGATCGATATGGCCGGGTTGAAGGCGGCGGCGGCTGATTGCGGGACATAGGCGACTTCGGTGCCGCGCACCTTGGCGCGCTGCTTCTCGCTAAGCGTGACCATGTCCTTGCCGCCAACCGAAACACTGCCGCCGCTGATGCGACAGCCCGTACGGGTATGGCCCATCAGGGTCAGGGCGATGGTTGTTTTGCCCGAGCCGCTCTCGCCGATCAGCGCGACGATCTCGCCCTTAGCAACGTCGAGGCTGACACCCTTGATGATCTCGACGCGTCGGCCGGAATCGGTGGTGGCCTCGACCTTCAGGTTACGGATTTCAATGAAATTGCTCATGACACGCTCCGGTCGCGAATTTTATGCGGCAGGTTGTCAATCAGCAGGTTGACGCTGATCGTCAGGCTGGCGATGGCAAGTGAAGGAAACATCACCGCCGGCGCACCGAACGGCAGCCCGCCGATGTTCTCGCGCACGAGCGCGCCCCAATCAGCATAGGGCGGCTGGACGCCAAGGCCCAGGAAGGAAAGCCCGGAAAGCAGCAGAACGATGAACACAAAACGGATCCCGAGGTCGGCAAGCACCGGTCCGACGATGTTAGGCAGGATTTCCGAGCGAATGAGATAGAGGGTGCTTTCTCCACGGATGCGCGCAACCGTGATAAAATCCATCGCATTGATGTTCACGGCAAGCGCCCGCGCGAAGCGGTAGGCGCCGGGGATGTAGATCACCGATAGCGTTATGACCAGAACCGGGACTGAGGAACCGACGGCCGCGACGACCACCAGGCCGAACAGCTTGCTCGGGATGGAATTGAGGGCGTCGAGGAGGCGGCTGAGGATCGTGTCCAGCCAGCCGCCGGCCACCGCCGCGATCATGCCGAGCACGACGCCGCAGAAGCAGGCGATCGTTACCGCCACCAGCGAGATGCCGACCGTGTAGCGGGCGCCCATCAGAATTCGCGAGAGCATGTCGCGGCCGAGATAGTCGGAGCCGAGCCAGAGTTCCCGGCTCATTGGGCCGAAATAGTCGAGATCGACAATCTCGCCGACGGGGTGGGGGATGACCAAGGGCGCGAAGATCGCGACGAGCGCCCAGGAGAGGATGACGGCAAGGCCGATGGCTCCGACGATATTGAAGCGATAGCCAAGCCGGGTTCCGGACAGCCGGCCGGACGTGGTTTCGGAACTGGTCATGGTCATCGGAGCCTCGGATTTGAAAGGATGGCGATGATGTCGGCGATGGTGATCAGCAGCAGATAGCCCAGGCAGAAGATCATCGCGCAGCTCTGGATCAACGGCAGGTCGCGGGTGGCTACCGCATCCAGCATCAGCTTGGCGATACCGGGATAATTGAAAATGGTCTCGACGATGATGACGCCTCCGAGCAGATAGGACAGTGAAAGCGCAACGGCATTGACGATCGGACCCAGCGCATTGGGAAGTGCGTGGCGAAAGACGATGCGTGGCCGCGTGGCCCCCTTGAGTAGCGCCATCTCGACATAGGGTGTGTTGAGCGTCTCGATGACAGCCGCGCGCGTCATGCGGATCATCTGAGCCGAGACGACGAAGGTGAGCGTGATCACCGGCATGGCATAGACGCGCAACATGTCGGCCAGGCTGTGAATTTCATTGGCGAAAGATAGCGCCGGCAGCCATTTCAGATAGACGGCGAAGATCAGCGCGGCGGAGGTCGCGACCATGAACTCCGGTACGGAGATCACGCCGATGGTGATCACGGTAACGATCCGGTCGTAAACAGTGCCACGCAGCATCGCCGCGGTGATCCCGAGCGCCAGAGCAATCGGCACGGAGAAGAGCGCGGTGACGCCGGCGAGTTTCAACGTGTTGACGAAGCGGCCGGCAATGAGGTCGGCGATCGGCATTTGGTTGGCATAGGACGTGCCAAGGTCGCCCTGCAGCAGTCCGACGGACCAGCGCAGGAAACGAAAGAGCGCCGGCTCGTCGAGATGCATGGCCGTGCGAAGACCTTTGATGGCTTCAGGTGTGGCCGCCTGGCCAAGCAGGATCGTCGCCGTGTCTCCCGGCAAGAGCGTTGTTGCGAAGAACACGGCGAATGAGACGATCACCAGGGTGATCAGGGCGATGAGCAATCTGCTCAGCACAAGGGATAAGACCTGGTTGTTCACGCGCGGCTCCCTTTTGGCGTTCGAATTGAGCTTAATCAACGAAAATGGAAGCCGGGGGCGCGATTGCAGCCCCGGCCCCCGGTGCTTTATCAGGCTTCGAGCCAGACATATTCGGCAAATGCGTATCCCATCTGGCCGCCGAACGGGCTGGGTTCCAAACCCTTGAGCTTGGCTGTGGTGGCGTCGACATTCGATATATAGGCTGGAATGATGGTGCCGGCTTCCTGGGCGACCATGACCTGCATCTCATTGTAGATCGCCTTGCGCTTCTCCTGGTCGAGCGTACCGCGAGCCTCGATCAGCATCTTGTCGAACTTCTCCGACTTGTATTGGCTTTCATTCCACGGAGCGTCCGAGGTGTAGAGCAGGGAGAAGAGGATGTCAGGGGTCGGCCGTGGGTTGATATTGCCGAAGTGGATCGGCGCCTTGAGCCAGTAGTTGTCCCAGTAGCCGTCGGATGGCACGCGCTGGACATCGAGCTTCATGCCGATTTCAGCACCGGCGGCCTGGATGATCATCGCCATGTCGATCGACGAGCTCGCCGCGTCGGAAGCGATGATCGGAATGGATTGGCCGAGGACGCCTGCTTTTTCGAAGTGGAACTTCGCCTTCTCGGGATCGAAGTCCCGGGCTTTCAGGTCCGCATTATGATAGAAGTTTGCTGGTGAAACGGGTTGGTCGTTGCCAACCTCGCCGAGACCGCGCAACGCCGATTTGACGATCTGTTCGCGGTTGACGAGAGACTTCATGCCTTCGATGAAGTCCCGCTTGTTACCGGGCTCCATATCCAGCCGCATATTGAGGTTGGTATAGTTGCCGGAGGTCGTCTTCGACAATGTGAACCCGTCGCCCTGAGCCTCGATGAGGCGCATGGAGCGCGGATTGATCGTGGCTGCGAGGTGGATATCGCCTGCAAGCAGGGCGTTGACGCGGGCGTTGTCGTCGCTGATTGCGAAATATTCGAAGGAATCGACGTTCGGGCCCGATTTCCAGTAGTTCTTGTTCTTGATCCCGACCGAGCGCACGCCGGGTTCGAAGACCTCCTTGACGAAAGCGCCAGTGCCATTCGCCTTCGAAAAGTCGGTCGTCCCATCGGCAACGATCATGAAGTGATGGATCGACAGGATGGTCGGCAAGTCGGCATTTGCGCTGGCGAGCATGATCTCGACGGTCTGTTTGTCGACCGCCTTGAAGCCCGTCATTTGGGCGGCGATCTTGGCGACCTTCGAACCGACGGAGGGGTCGAGATGGCGCTTCAGAGAGAATACCACGTCGTCGGCGGTCAGCGGCTTGCCATCATGAAATGTGACGCCGCTCCTCAGTTTCACCGTCCAGATCTTCGCATCTTTGGATTCAATCGCCTCGGCAAGCTCCATCTGCGGCTTGCCGCTTTTGTCGAGGATGGTAAGGCGGTTGTAGAAGGAGCAGCACCGGACATAGTCGGTGGAGAGTGACGCCTTGGCGGGGTCGAGCGTATCGGCTGTGGAGGACGACCAGCCGGCCGCCTTGAGGGCGCCGCCGGAAACGGGCGTCGCCGCAAGCGCCTTGCCGGCGCGGCCAAGCACCAGCCCGCCTGCGGACATGGCCACGCCGCCGGCGAGCATCATGTGCAGCAGCTCGCGACGGGTCGCGCCTTGACGGATGGCGGTTTCGATCATGGCGTCGTCGGAGCTGGTCCAATTGGTGATCTTGTTGTTCATCTCATTCCCCTTTTTTCTATGGCGGGCTGCCCGTTTCGGGCAGGCCCGATCCGGTTTTAAAGTCAGGCGCGTGCAGCAGCCACGGCATCTGTTAGGCCTGCCATGGACGTGAAATGGAAATCGGGTTTGGTGAACTCGACCGGCTCGATCGTTCCGCCGTAACCCTTTTGGGCGTGTCGCCGCTCGATCCAGCAATTGGCCAGCCCGAATTCCCTGGAAATCCCGATATCGTGGTACTGGCTCTGGGCGACATGCAGGATGTCGTCCTTCGAATGGCCTTCCGAGGCAACGTAGGCGAAGACCGTCGCGAAGAACGCGGGATCGGGTTTTTCGGTGCCCGTATCGTCGGCCGTGAAGGCAGCATAAAACGGATTGCCGAGTTCCTTCTCGAACAAATTAAATGCCCAGCGGCGGGCATTGGTCATCGCAACGAGGCGGTAATCCTTCCCGAGTTTGGCCAGCGCTGCGGCGCTGTCAGCGAAACCCTTCCAGCTCTTCACAGAGTCCCGTAGTCGTTCGCCATATTTTCGATCAGCAGGCAGACCGAGCTTCGGTGCGATCGCGAGGTAAACGCGCACGAGGTCGTCGGGAAATAGGCCGGCATCCTCGGAGTAGCGGGCTGCGCGATAGAGGCTAAGCGCCTGCTCGCCATCCACTGTGCTTCCCACCTCGGCCGCGATCTCGGCGAAACAGGCCTTGATGCCGCCCTCGAAGTCGATGAGCGTACCGACGACGTCGAATGTCATGTATCTGAATTCCGGAAGGCTCTTGCTCACGTGAATTCCCCAGTGTTCGGCTCCAGCGGGAGCGCGGTTTCTCGAAGAAGAATATTCTGTTCCCGCAGGCAGGATCATTGTCCCGCTCTTATGTGGAAGGCCCCGCATTTGCCGGGATCCGAGCCCTTCACCGATATTAGTTTGTCACCTGCACTGCGCCGGAATCTCCTGAAAGGCGCTATATGGCGGCACAAAATACCGAATCTGCCCCTTTCGCGATATTCTCGCGCTTGCATCGCCGGTGCACATCCGATCGGTCACAGTCTCGTCCAGCGTGAAGCGTGTGCGCCGGACGGAGCTTAGCGTTCCGGTGCAGCCGGTGGCAGTCTATCGATGAACGCCGTCACGCCCGCTGAGAAAAGGAGGGTGCTTTCAGCCCAATCGAAGATGCCGCGACTGCCGATGTTCGCTGAGCGGCGCCAGCCCCGCATCAGTCGCGCATCGCTCTGATGCGGACTCAAGCCTGCGCCAACCCAGGATGAGCCGCAATATCGATCGAGATGAACTGATTGCGCTCAGGCTATCCTTGGGTATGCAGAAGTAGCGTGTGAAGCGGGTCGCAAACGATCGGTCGAGTCGCGTCTCGACCCGACGCCTAAGATGGCACCTGGAGGGTGATGTGCCATAGCCGATTTCAAAGCCGCGCTGGCTAAGCGTAGAATTCGCGACAAGTCCAAGAATTTCTGCAAGCCCCGGCTTGGGTATCCTGCATGCGAGGGACACACCTCAGTGCATCATCGCCAGCGCTGCCGCAAAGAAATCTTCGCCTCCGAAATTTCCCGACTTCAAAGCCAGAAGCATGTCGCCCTGGGTATTGCCGACCGTGCGCAGCACCGGCACGCCGGGCGCAATCTCCGGCCCGATCAGAAATGCCGGAATGGCGAGCCTGTCGACGGCTGCCCCCGAGGTTTCGCCGCCTGCGACCACGAGCCGCCGCACGCCTCTTGCCACCAGCTCGGCGGCGATGATCGATGTGGCGGTCTCGATCGCGTGGCCGGAGGCCTCTCGTCCATAAACTGATTGCAGCCGAGACACGGTTTCGGGTGCGGCGCTCGCGGCGACCACGACGGGGCCGGCGGCGATGCGGTCTCCCGCCCAGGAAATCACCGCGGCGATCTCATCCGGGCCGGCAAGCAGCCGCTCCGGGTCGAGCCGCAGGACGGGCATCGACCGTTCGGCGACGTCGAGCTGGCGCAGCGTTGCCTTGGAACAACTGCCGGCAACGATCGCTGAAAACCCGCCAACGGGGCGAATGGCATCCGCCGGCGCTGCACCGCCGGACGATATCCGACCGGAGCGGACGAGCGCGCGGGCAAGGCCGAGACCGAGGCCGGACGCACCGGTGGACACCGGCGTTTCGAGTGCGATCTCGCCGAGCGTTTCGAGATCCCGCTCGAAAATTGCATCGGCGATGGCGGCGGTGACGCCTGCATTGCGCAGGGCGTCGAGCCTCGCCTTGATGGCGCCGCGTCCGGCCGCAATGGCTGCCAGATCGATCAGCCCGACAGCGCCACGCGATTGTCGGGTGAGGACCCGCACGAGATTGGCATCGTGCATCGGATTGAGGGGATGGTCTTTGAGCGGACTTTCGTTCAAGGGCTGTCCGCCGACGAAGAGATGGCCAAGATAGACGGTGCGTCCCGTTTCCGGGAAAGCTGGTGTAACCAGCACGACGCCGCCGCCGGCCGCATCGTTCAACGCCTCTGTGACCGGACCGATATTGCCGGCATCGGTGGAATCGAAGGTCGAGCAGATCTTGTAAAGCACGTGACCCGCGCCGCGCCGGCGCAGCCATCGCTCGGCGCTGGTCGCGGCCGTCACGGCGTCCGAGGCCGGGACCGAGCGGATCTTCAGGGAAACGACGACGGCGTCGACATCCGGCAGCATGAGCGACGGATCGGGAATGCCGACCGTCTGTACCGTGCGCAGACCGTTCTTCGTCAGCGTGTTGGCGAGGTCGGAGGCGCCCGTATAGTCGTCAGCGATTGATCCGAGCAAAATAGCCATCGTCTAGCTCCGTGCAAAAGGTCTGAACCAGCCGAGGCCTTCCAGGGTGTGGCCGCGCGGGACGTATTCGCAGCCGATGAAACCGTCGTAACCCAGGCGGTCGATTTCGCTGAACAGATAGGGATAGTTCAGTTCCTCCCCTTCCGGCTCGTTGCGGGACGGCACGCTGGCAATCTGGATATGGCCGGTGATCGGCAGCAGGCGTCGCAACGCCATCGTGACGTCGCCGTGGATGATTTGACGATGATAGATGTCGAACTGGAGTTTCAGGTTCGGCAGACCGCATTCGGCAATCAGGCTTTCCGCCGCGCCGAAGTCGCTGAGGAAATATCCCGGCATGTTTCGCCGGTTGATCGGCTCGAGCAGGAGATCGATGCCTCTTTCCGCGAGCCGTCCGGCAGCGTAGGTGACGGAGCGCCGGTAAGAGGAGGAGGCGTCTTGGCCACCAGGGTCGGCGATGCCTGCCATCAGGTGCAGCCGCTTGACGCCGGTCGCCGCCGCATAGTCCAATGCCCGCTCGACATCCGCCTTCAGCGCATCGAACCGTCCGGGAAGAGCCGCGATGCCGCGCTCGCCTGCTGCCCAGTCGCCCGGCGGCAGGTTGAACAATGCCTGCTGCAGATTGTTGCGGGCAAGCCGTTCGGCGATTGCGTCCGGCGCCGCGTCGTAGGGAAAGAGATATTCGACGGCGGAGAAACCGGCATCGGCTGCGGCGTCGAAGCGATCGAGGAATGCCCATTCGTTGAACATCATCGTCAGGTTGGCGGCGAAAACCGGCATGATTGGAGTTCCTTTACAGGCTCTGCGGGTTTTTGGTGGAACCGGGCAATTCCGCGCCGGAAAGCTGGGCATAAAGCCGCGCGAGCGAGGAATCGTCGTCACGGCCCATGCCGGCGCCGGCGGCGGCCAGATACATTTGCAGGGCTGCTGCCGCGAGCGGCACCGGATAACGCTCGGAGCGGGCCATGTCTTGGACGATGCCAAGATCCTTGACGAAAATCTCGATGCTGCTGAGCGGCGTATAGTCTCCGGCCAGTACATGCGGCACGCGGTTTTCGAACATCCACGAATTGCCGGCCGAGGCCGTGATCACCTCATAGACCTTGTCGAGGTCGAGGCCTTGCTTGGCGGCAAACGTTATCGCTTCACAGGCGGCTGCGATGTGTACCCCAGCGAGAAGCTGGTTGATCATCTTGAAGGCCGCGCCCGCTCCGGCCGCATCGCCGAGTTCGTAGACCTTGCCGGCCATGGCGTCGAGACCCGGACGGGCGGTGTCGAAGGCCTGTCTGGAGCCGGACGCCATGATCGTCAGTTCGCCCAGCGCCGCCTTGGCCGCGCCGCCCGAAATCGGCGCGTCGAGATAGTGCAGGCCGAGAGCCTCGACCCGTTGTGCCAGATCGCGTGCGACCGCAGGATCCATGGTTGCCGACGAGATGAAAACGGCCCCGGGCTTCATCATCCTCGCGACGCCTTCGGGGCCGAACAACACGGCCTCGGTCTGCGCGCCGTTGACGACCACGGAGACGACGATGTTGGCGCCCTTCGCCGCGCCGGCTAGGGTCGCCGCGCCACGTCCGCCATCGGCGATGAAGCGGTCCACTGCCGCTTGCGTGATGTCATATCCAACGACATCGAGCCCCGCGCGCTTCATCGACCGGGCCATTCCGAGCCCCATGGAACCAAGGCCGATGACGGCCGCGACGACGGCAGGCCCCGAGTTTTCAGCAAATGGCGACATCAGGAGGTTCTCCAGTCCAGTGAGAAAAAGTCTGTGCTCCGCCGGGTGCAATCCCGGAGAGGCTTTAGAGCGCAGTGCGTCTGTAAGACGCGCCAAGGACACAGAGTCATGATTTTCTCCTCCGATTGTTGCCGCGGTCTCCTGCCGGTCCTCCCGCAGCACGCCAAGTGGCAGCGCTGCCATCTGCATTAGTCTATTTTGGCAGCGCTGCCAACACCAAATTGGTAGCGCTGCCAAAAAAACCTTGCTTATTGGCAGGGGCAGTGAAAAATGGTGACAGCGAGGTGGTTGCCGGCCGACATCTAGCAGCCATCCCAAAAGCGTGAGTTCAGACATACCATGGAATTCAAACAGCAGGTGACGATAACGCTTGCCGAAGTCGCGGAAGCGGCCGGTGTTGGCGAGAGTACGGTGTCGCGTGTGCTGCGCAATCACGGCTCGTTTTCCGGCAAGACGCGGGAGCGGGTGATGGCCGCTGTCGAACGGTTGGGCTATGTGCCGAACCGGATCGCCGGGACGCTGGCCTCCACCGGTTCGCGTCTCGTTGCCTTCGTCATTCCCTCGCTGTCCAACATCGTCTTCCCCGATGTGCTGCGCGGCGCCAGCGCCGTCCTGGAGGAAAACCGTTATCAGGCGGTGTTCTCCGTCACCGACTATGATCCGGGCAAGGAGGAAGCGCTCGTCGCCGCGATGTTGGCCTGGCGGCCGGCGGCGGTCATGCTGGCCGGATACGAGCATACCGACGGGACAGTGAAGATGCTGCGCGCCAGCGGGTGCCGGGTCGTGGAACTGCTCGATCTGGACGGAGATGCGCTCGATATCGCTGTCGGTTTCTCGAACCGCGCGGCCGGGCGGGGGAGCGCTGCCTTCCTGCTTAAGCGGGGCTATCGCCGGATCGGCTATGTCGGTCACGACCTCAATCGTGATACCCGCGCCGGCAAGCGGTTTTCAAGCTTTTGCGAAACGCTCGAGGCCTCTGGCGCGCCCCTCGTCGCGCGCGAAATTCTCGCCGGCGCTTCGTCTGTGGAAAACGGCAGACTGGGGTTGGAGCGGCTGCTTGGTCGGACGACCGATCTCGATGCGGTTTATTTCTCCAACGACGATATGGCGCTGGGCGGCTATTTTCACTGTCTGGCTGAGGGGATCGCTATCCCCTCGAAGCTCGCCATTTTCGGCTATAACGGCCTCGATATCGGCCGGGCGATACCGCAGCCCTTATCGACCATCCGAACACCGCGCGTGGCGACGGGAGAGATAGCCGCACAACTGGTCGTCGCCAACGCGCCGTCCCAGGCCGTCGATCTCGGTTTTGAACTGATCGAAGGCGCAACCGCGTAATATGGAGGAAGTGTCATGTCCGACGCGCGCCAGCGTGAAGAAATTTGCCGATACGGCCGCTCGCTGTTCGAGCGCGGGCTGACGCCCGGTTCGTCGGGCAACATATCGTTGCGGCTCGATGACGGTGGCTGGCTGGTCACGCCGACCAACGCCTCGCTCGGTTTTCTCGATCCGGCACGGATCTCCAGGCTCGACGCCGAAGGCCGGCTCTTGTCCGGCGACAAGCCGACCAAGGAAATTCCGCTGCACACTGCTCTCTACGATACACGCGGCAGCGCCCGCGCCATCGTCCATCTTCACTCCACCCACGCGGTGGCGCTGACCATGCTGCCGGAGATCGATCCGCGCGCCGCCCTGCCGCCGATGACGCCATATTATCTCATGCGCGCCGGTGAAACCGCTCTGGTGCCGTATTACCGTCCCGGCGATCCAGCGGTGGCCGACGCCATCCGCGGACTGGCGGGCAAGTATTCGTCGGTGCTTCTGGCCAACCACGGACCTGTCGTTGCCGGTGACAGTCTGGAGGCGGCGGTCTTTGCGACCGAGGAACTGGAGGAAACGGCGAAGCTCTATCTGCTGTTGCGCAATCTCAATCCCCGTTACCTCAGCCCCGGGCAGGTGACCGATTTGGTCGACACGTTTGGCCTCGACCTTCCTTCGCATCACGATCACGACGACCATTGAACGGCTAGAACAAGATTCTGAGTTTAGGGCGCGAAAACCGCTCACCCTTGTCGGTACTCTGCTCTAATCGAGCGCAGACAGCACCGATGCCGTGATCGCGTCCGTCTTGTCCTTGCCGGGAATTGCGCCGATGCCGCGTGCCGTCGTCGCCTCGATTGCGGCCATTACCTCTCCGGCAGCAGCCGTTTCTCCCAGATGCTCCAGCATCATTGCGCCCGACCAGATGGCGGCAATCGGATTGGCGTTGCCGAGATGGGCGATATCCGGCGCCGAGCCGTGCACCGGTTCGAACATCGACGGCGCCGAGCGATCGGGATTGATGTTGGCGGAGGCCGCGAAGCCGAGCCCGCCCTGGATGGCGGCGCCAAGGTCGGTCAGGATATCGCCGAACAAGTTGGACGCGACGACCACATCGAGGCTTTCCGGCGCCATGACCATGCGGGCGGCCATGGCGTCGATATGGTAGCTGGTCACCTCGACATCGGGATATTCAGCGGAAAGCCTGTGGGTGATCTCGTCCCAGAAAACCATCGAATATTTCTGCGCGTTGGACTTTGTCACCGAGGCAAGCTTGCCGCGGCGCGCACGGGCTTGTTCGAAACCGAACCTCAGGATGCGCTCGACCCCTTTGCGGGTGAAGATCGAGGTCTCCACTGCCACCTCGCTGTCGGTCCCCTGATGAACACGGCCACCGGCGCCGGAATATTCGCCTTCGGTATTTTCGCGAATGCAGAGGATGTCGAAGTTCTCCGACCGCAACGGTCCCTGCACACCCGGCAGCAGCCGGTGTGGGCGGATATTGGCATATTGCACGAAAGCCTTGCGGATCGGCAGCAGAAGCCCATGCAATGAAACGGAATCCGGCACTTTGCGAGGCCATCCGACCGCCCCGAGCAGGATGGCATCGAAGGATCTCAGCGTTTCGATGCCATTGCCGGGCATCATGCTGCCGTTCGCCAGATAGTAGTCGCAGGACCAGGGATAGCTGGTTGCATCAAGAGAAAATCCGTTCGATTGAGCTGCCTTTTCGAGTACGGCCCAGGTTGCTTCCGTCACGTCGTGGCCAATGCCATCTCCGGGCAGAAGGGCGATCTTGTAGGTCTTCATCGCAGGTCCTCATAGGCTGATGAGCACACGCTTGCTCTTGCTGTTGGCGAACTGGGCTTCGCGGCCGGGACCTTGCCGATCCCAGACGGCGTATTGCGGTCGCTCGGCAATGACTTTAGAGGGAGGCTCAGGCTTTATTTGCCGAAAGTGACCGAGATTTGGTCGATTGTTGTGTTTGCGCCGGCCTCGCCAGTGAATTGTATCGAGCGGCCTGTTCCGGTCCGGGCGGAAAAGTTTCCGAGCGCACGATACCGCCAATAAGGCTGCAGTGTCCCCGTTGAGGCCGGGCGGCTCAGATAATCGAACGCAGCCCGAGATAGGTCGCCAAACTGACGGCGGAGAGGGCAATCGTCAGCTTGGGCCTTGCATCGTCGAACATGGCCGCCAATAAAAGGCCGAGCATCACGATGACAAATTTTGCCCAAAGATCCTGATCGGAGACAGTGAAAGCGATTGTCGCCAGAAAGACGGCACTTGCGACGATTGTCACAGGGGCAGCTTTCTCGGCGAGATCGCCGCCTGGGAAATATGGTAGAAGGAAACGCCGCATGCTCAAGCCTGAAGCGACGCTCAAAAGAAGACAGGTCAAGACAAGGTGCAACATGGGGTCGTCGCCGATCGATCTGCAGATGGACTTGCAGATGCAAGCGCCATGCCAGCCGCAATCGCCGTACGGCAGGGCAGTGCCGCTGCTTAATGGCTATTTCCGCGGCGTAGCGATCCTTTTTTCGGCATTCGCCTGCTTGGTCGGTTCGCGGATGGCGTGACATTCAGTGGCGATCGCGTTGGGGATTGGAGCGTGGACGATGAGCCCTCAAAACAGGCCATCCGGATTTCCGGCTCGCTTTTTCGTCCGATGCCGAAACCGGCTTGAGCTGGGACAATGATTTTTATATAGAGAATTATCCTTCTCCTTAATTCTGGAACAGAGATCTTTCATTGGACCTTTCCTCGATCGAGATATTCCTCGCCGTTGCCGGCGACCGCAGCGTTACCAAGGCTGCCAAGGCCGTCGGCCGGGTGCCATCGAATGTGACGACGCGCATCCGGCAATTGGAGGACGACCTCGGCGTTTCCCTGTTCAGCCGAGACGGCAAGAAGATGACGTTGACGCGGGAAGGCGAGACGTTTCTTGCCTATGCCAACCGGCTGATGGCGCTGGCACTCGAAGCGCGCCAGGCCGTTCGGCCTCTTGCCCCATCGGGGATATTGCGGGTCGGCACGATGGAGAGCACGGCGGCAAGCAGGCTGCCGGCGGCGCTGAGGCAGTTCAACCGGATGTGGCCTGATGTGTCGCTTCATCTGACGATGGGGGCGTCCCGCGATCTCGCCCGCGCCGTTGTGGCCGATGTGCTGGACTGCGCGCTGATTGCCCGCCCGCCCAAGATAATGCGCGGGGAAGACGTGGGTTTCGAGGCTGAACTCAAGGCGCTGGAGATGGAGCCGGTCTTTGTCGAAGATCTGTTGATCGTGCTGCCGTCCGGGCATCCCGCGGTCAAATCCGCTGCCGACCTGCGCGTCGGGTCGATTGCCGCTTTGGAGCCTGGCTGCACCTATCGCAGGATAGCCGAAAACTGGGCGCGCAAATCGAGCGCCCTGCCGACGAGCGAACTAGGCTCCTACCACGCGATCTTGGCGAGTGTGGCGACCGGGAATACGGCGGGTGTGATGCCGAGATCCGTTCTCGACCTCATGCACTGGCCGACGTCTGTTCAGACCCACCAGCTGGGGCTAGTCGAAACGCTGCTCGTCTACCGCAAGAATGATCGGCCGAGTGCGTTCAATGCATTCTATGAAGTCCTCAACGCGACAAAAGGCAGAGATATCAGGCTGGCAGCACACTAGCCCGCCCCTCTTCTTCTTCTCTCAGTCCGCCAGATAATCCTCGCTTGAAAATTGGTGTTGTCATGCCGTATCCCGTTTCCCCGAAGGTGGGATTAAGCCGCCTCCGTCGCTTCCGGTTGTTTTCACCAATTCTGGCCGGCGCGACCTTACGAGAGCGTTTGATTGCATGTGTCGGCGCTTTGCTGGCCATTGGTTTTACCGGCGTCATCAGCGGTTATCTGTTCGGGCAGGGGCCGCATCTTCCCTTGATCGTCGCGCCGATGGGGGCGTCCGCGGTGCTGCTTTTCGCGGTGCCTGCAAGCCCGCTTGCGCAGCCGTGGTCGATCATCGGTGGTAATACGATTTCCGCCCTCATGGGAATCATTGCCGCCTACTTCATTCGCGATCCGATCATCGCGACCGGTGTCGGCGTTTCGCTTGCCATCGGCGCGATGTCCTTTACGCGCTGCCTTCATCCGCCTGGCGGAGCGGCGGCGCTGACCGCGGTGCTCGGCGGTCCTGTCGTTGCCGGCTGGGGTTTCCTCTTTCCCTTCGTGCCCGTCGCTTTGAACTCCTGCATTCTCGTCGGCCTCGGCCTGCTGTTCCACAAGCTTTCCAAGCGGAATTATCCGCACGTCGTTCCGAAGCCGGCGGAGAACACCCATCAGACGATCGATCTGCCATCGGCCGTGCGGGTGGGTTTTCGTGAGGAGGATGTCGATGCCGCCCTCGAAGCGCTCGACGAAACCTTCGATGTCGATCGGGCGGACCTCGGCCGGCTGCTGCAGCAGGTCGAGCTGCAGGCAGCCATCCGCTCCAACGACAAGATCAGTTGCGCGGATATCATGTCGCGTGACGTAATCGCTATTGGCGAAGCTGCAGAACCGGTTGCCGCGCGGCATCTCCTCTTGAAGCACAATATTCGTACCCTGCCGGTGAAAGATCCAGAGGGTCGCCTCATCGGCACCGTCGGCTTGCGGGAATTATCCGAAGGTACGGAGACCATCGCGCGCGCGATCTCGAGGCCGGCGGTAGCGAGACCTTCGGATGCCGCTTTGTCGCTATTGCCCGTTCTGAGCGACGGCCGTACGCATGCCGTCATCATTGTCGATGACGATTACCGCATCCTTGGCCTGATATCGCAGACGGATCTCTTAAGCGCAGTGGCGCGGCTGCTACCGAAGGACAGCGCCCCGATCCCGGCCGTGGCCTGGGTGGCGGCGCAAACCGGGTGCCATCGGGCAGCACAGTTGGAGGATAGCCGGTGCTGATCGAGCGCGATCCGAATGGGAATTTCATTTTGGAATCAACAGAACTGGCGGAACGGTTCGGGCTGTCGCTGGCCGACCTGCGCCGTCACATGCGGCATGGCTCCGTTGTCAGCACCGTGGAAATCGGCACCGCTGAACATGAGGGCACCAGGCGGGTATCGGTTCGGCTCGGCAACAGGCTTTGGCGAGCCGTTCTGAATGATGAAAATGAAGTGCAGCAGGAGCAAATGACCGTTCTTCGGGGAAAACCCTCTGGACGGCACCCGCGCTGACACCGGTATGCATCGTGCGTGACGCGTAGATGTCGGACCGCGTCACGTATCCGACCTGTTTCACCGCGTTCGCCTGTCGTAACAGTCATGCACCCCTTCAGGGAACCGATCATCGACTCCGGCGTTCGAAATAAAGACGATAGTTGAGTTGCCCCCGGCCCAGGCGAATGGTGCCGTGTTGAAAGGCGAGTTCAAGCTGCGCTCAGGCTCGAATCCACATTTCAGCGCTATTAGCTCCCGGTGATCGAGGCTCGATGAGCTCGGTTACTGACCCATGTCTTTTGGCCGATGTCTTTTGGCCGATGTCTTTTTGACACACGTTTTTGGAGTGAGTGATATGGAAGAGAAGACCAACATAATCAAAGACCTCAGCATTGAGGAACGCGAGGAAATCTTCGTCGATATCGCTCGTACGCTGGAAGACACGGCACGTGAGGCCCTTGTCGAGGGCGATGCGCAGTTTGCAGAACTTTCCATCAACATGGCGGAAGCGATCCGGGTCAACGCCGATGAACTGGCCCGTGACGATCCCGAGAATGCCGAGCGCGTGCTGCTCCAGGCCACGGCGATGATCTCGCAGTTCGAGGCTGTGCATCCCTATCGGATGGTGAGCATGGCCGTTCATTGATGGCCGGATTACCAGCCGTGTGCTCCTGCTCGATCCTCCGCTCAAATCATTGCCAATAGGCGGGAACTCTCGCTACCCGCGAGGGTTATCGGATTGCAACATCCTTTGAATGAATGGGAGGACAAGTGGTATGGTATCCAGATCCGCAGTGCCGCCGGAAAGCGGCACTGACGACGCGCGCTCCGCCGATACGCAGCAGGCCGCGAACGATCGTCGCAGGACATTGGAGAGTGCCCGCAGCAATATAAGCGCGGTGATAGACGAAGACAGCGACACCGAAACCCCAAGCCTGAAGCTTGCGAAGAAATATCTCAGCCTTGGCGGTCGCCGCCGGTCAAAAATTGACGACAACATCACCGATGTCCGCCAGTGGGATGAGGATCCGCCGGAGGCTGAGCGTTTCTGGAAGGAAAGGGTGGAGACCCTTTCAAAGGATGAGCGCAAACAGGTAGAGGATTTTCTTCCTACCATAAACACGCCCTAAGCGGCAGTCCGGCCGTATATTCGAACGGCTCACTCGAATGCGCTCGGAGGAAGTCATGGCTACAGACAAGCACGAGCAGATACGTCGCCGCGCCTACGAAATCTGGGAGGCCGAGGGCCGGCCGGATGGCGCGGACCAGCGCCATTGGCTGCAAGCCTGCGATGAACTGGCCGGCGAGGATGAGCACGAGACACTGCAAGACCTGCTCGATGAAGACGACAGGGATGATGCGGCGCTGCTTCAAGGCGCCGGTGAGAGCGGCGATCTCGATCGGCAACCACCTAAGCCCGGCCGGGCCGCCGAGACTACCATGCCTGATATCGAGATGACGACAGGCGAAAAGCCGTCTCAGCGGAAGATCAGGAAGGCCGAAGGGCCGTAATTCCATGCAGCATCTCGACCACGCCATCCAAATCGCTCTCGAGGCGCATGAAGGGCAGGCTGATAAGACCGACCGGCCGTTCTTCGAGCACTGCCAGCGGGTAGCGCTTCTGGTTTCCGGCGACGAGACGCGAACGGTCGCCTACCTTCACGACGTCGTCGAGAAGGGAAGTGGGTGGACGCTCGACAGGCTGAGGGAGGAAGGCTTTCCGCCGGGGATTATCTCCGCGGTGGATGCTTTGACGCGGCGGACGGACGAGCCGGATGACGACTTCGTCAGACGTGCGGCATCAAACCCGCTGGCCCTGCCGGTCAAACAGGCCGACCTCGAAGACAATCTCAGTCAAGCCGAACAGGCCGGCAGGAACGCGGAAAAATACCAGCGCGGCCTGGATCTCTTGCGCGAGCTGAAGAGCAGGTAATAAATTCGCCCGGTTCGCTGGCAATTGCCACCCAGCTCGGCAATCGGCGGTAGCGAATGATCGCTCACGTCAGCCATGCGACAGAACGGGCCCGCGGCTTGTGTCCGCGAGTGCCAACGTCCCGAAGTCTTCAATCCATTTCACGTTTTGTTGGTAAACCACACCGTCGGGGCGCCGAGCACGCCTCCCGTGCGCATCGCCGTTTTCAGCTCGTCAAGCTTGCTGAATGCCTGAGCCGCTTCCAGCGTGGCAAACTCGTGGGTGACGGTAATATCGTTCGGATTGTCGATCGCGCGATAAACGGCTTGCGCCATCACCCCGTTGGCCTTCTGCACCGGAGAAAACCCATCATATATCTTGCGCCAGGCGGCGTAGTCGGAGACCTCGTGCCGCACGAATAATGTCGTCATATCATCCTCCCGCGTTGAATTTTTCAGGTTTGGTCGGGACGCGTGTTATGATTGAACGAGGAGCACCAGACTCTCGGGCAAGACGCCGTCATGCGCCATCGCGTCGGCAGCTGCCTTGGTCTGCATGAAGGCCATCAACTTTTCCATATCGGCGACGTCCATGACCAGGCCGACGCGGTTAGACGTTTGGGGGTCTATAAACGTGCGAATGTTCGTGACGCCGATCGGTTCGAATACCTGTTTACGCATAGGTGAAGCGAGCCAGTGTTTTGTGTCTTTTACATTGTGATAGGCCATTATTGTAGGCATTGCCTTCTCCTCTGGCATTGGAAAATGAAAGCCGAGTACATCACTACGCTTACTGAGTTTCATTTCAACAATATTGCGTTGAATGGCCGTTTGCGATCGCTGCATCAAAAATATAAATATAATTATCCGGAGTAATCCGAATATACTATGGTCGGCAGCGGGTTTGACTGTTGCGTTAGTTTTCCGAGAATGGCTTGTGGTAGTTCCGGGGTCCGCGACCGCAGCCACGCGTGAGATGGCAGAGGTTCAGAATGATCGAACGCGAACCATTTAATCTCAAAGCCTATGTGCAAGGCATCGGAACAAGGCCATGCTTTATCTGCGGCTTGGTCGAGGATGACCCGGCCTTCTTTCATCATCGCGTTTATGACGACGACGAGACCATCATTTTCCTGAGCAAATATCCCACTCTGCCCGGCTATTGCCTTGTCTGTCCGAAGGAGCACCGTGAGGATCTGGCGCGAGACATATCGGCAGACGAATATCTGCGACTACAGGAGAAGGTTCACATTTTGTCGCGTGCCCTCAAAAGGGTGTTCGATGCCGAGCGAATTTATGTGCTTTCGCTCGGCAGTCAGCAAGCCAATAGCCATTTACATTTTCACGTCGTTCCCTTGCCTTCGGGCGTCCCGCTTGAGGAGCAGCAATACCACGCGTTGATGGCCGAACACGGCGTTCTGCAGATACCCGATGATCAAATGGCGGAACTGGCGCAGCGGATCGCTGAAGCGTACTATTCCGAGCGGACTAATCACAGTTAGCCTTACGACGCTCGAGTGGTCCAAGGATGGTGATGCCTTCGCTATGTGCGGCGTCCGCCATCTTTCGGTCGGCCGTCGCCAGAGGCAGGCCCTGTGTTTTCCCCAGGGCGACGTAACTCGCGTCATATCCCGTCAGCCCGTAGTGGCTCGCCGGCGGGATTTGCAGCTACATCCACAGAGCAAAGGCCGGCACACGCACGCCTTTCTCACGGAAGCACCGCTCCAGCTCGTCAAGATCCGGACCAGCCGGCGGATTGCCCAGCGCCTTTGTCCAGTTTTCGCGGCTCGGCAAAGCCATTGCCGCGGTTGCCAGCAAGGTGGTTCCCGGACTGATTTCGTCGCGTAGCTGCGGCAGCAGGGTCTTGGCGTGGATGAGGTTGGTATTCGGGATCGGGCTCATCGCATGGCCGGCCCTCGGATCGGGCGATAGATCCACGATGGCGCTGACGTCCGTCTGGCCGTACCAGATAGCCCGGCCTTTCGCCTGTTCGGATCGGTCGGCATTGAAATCCGCGCGTTCGATCGCAAAGCCGCCCTCGATGGTGCTCAGTGCCCGCGGCGTGGCGATGCGGTGAATGCGAATGTGCCAGGGGTTTTCGGGGATGAGCCAGGTCTCGACGGTGACATCGCTCCAAGGGTGCCAGCGCGAATAGAGCCGATCGCCAGATATCAGCGCCTCCTCGAGGGTTTCCCGCATGCGGAAGTGGACGCCGTCGTCGGAGAGGCCGAGCATGCCGTCGAAGCTTGCGGCCGAAAAATTCCGGTCGTCGGCTTCGATGTTGAAGGCGTAGCGGGTGGAATAGACGAATTTCGAATATTTCTCGTTTGCGCCGCGCATCTTGTCGTGCTGCTGGCCGGAGGAGAGCACGACGACGTTTCCCGGTGTGTGCATGGCGACCATTCCCGCTTGCTTCAACGCAACCGGCTCCGAAAATTCCGGCTGCGGCGCTTCCTCGGCGGTCCAGAATGGATGATCCCCCGCAAGTGCGAGCGGCAGGAAGAATTTCAACGCCCAATAGGGCGAGCCGGGCGAGTTGTAGCTCTCGCTCATCAGCAGGTTCGGATAGCCATAGCCGATGGAGAGAACGCCGTCTCGCTCCGCAATCGGCATGGCTGACCACCAACGGATATGGCGCATGTAGTAGCCCTTGATCTCAGCCCAGGGCAACGCTTCGACGCCGGCAAAGGCAAGTGCGCCCCAGAAGCCACCGGCCGCGAAGCGGTAGGTCTGGCTACGGCCGAAGGCAAGTGCGGCGCCATCGGGGCCGAACCAATGGCGGATATCCCCGGCGAAGGTCCGGGCGCGATCGCGGAAGCGGTCCTTACGCGCCTTGTCGCCACGCGCCAGCACGGCATAGATCAGGCCGTAAAAATGCATGGCGAAGGGGATGTAATGATCGACCCGCCGCACAGGCCCGTCGCGATACCAGCCTTCGCCGAGATCGAAAGTCTCGAGTTCGTCGAGATAGGTCAGGGTTTTCCCACGGTCGAACGCAACACCCACGCGCTCCAGCCCGAGATCGATGAGGACGCGGAAGAATTTCCAGTTGTTGTCGATGAATTCGAGATCTCGTGCCGCGACGAGATAGGCGGCGACCGTCTTCTTCTGGCTATCGCTCAACGGCTCCCAAATATGTTCAGGCACCAGCGCCAATGCGAAGCCGACGGCAGCCAGCTCGACCAGCCGCTGATTGCGGTCGGCAAGATCGCCCCAATATTCGGGATGATTAGGATTGGTCCCATTAGACAGTCCGCGTCGATAGAGATCCCAATGCGGGAAATGGCTGCCGCCGGCCGCGAGCGGGACAATGCCCCACAGTGGCCGCGCAAATCCTTCGAGATCCGCCGCTGCCCGGTCGAAGATCGCGCCGGTAGCACCGAGGCGCACACGGGCGCCGCCTTCGGAAAAATAGGGCAGAAGCGGTGCGAAGAGGTCGATGACGGCCTTCGCCAGGTCGTCGCGCGTCTTCAGAGGATTGCCGGAAAGCGGGTTGGCCGCGGTGGGATCATATATCATCGTCAGCTCGGAAATTTCCTGAAACAGGATTGGCCGCGGGCCATGTCCTGGTCCGCGGCCGTCGGCATCTCATGAAGTCTACTTGATGGCCTTCACGCCTTCGGTCATTTCCTTCAAGCCGTCGTCGACGGAGGTGTTGTCGGTCATCATCGCGTCATGGACGCGGTTGAGCACGACCTCGATCTTGGCAGCGTTCGGGTTGACCGCCATCTCCAGATAGGCTTTCGACGGTATCAGAGCCTCCTTGCTGGCCGCGTCCTCAGGGAAACCTGGCGTTGCGGCGATCTTTGCGCTGACGTCAGCGGTCTTAAGCGCCGGGAAGGTGCCCGTCGATGCTATGACTGCAGCGCCCTCGGGACCGGTGACGAACTTGATGAAATCGAGCGCGGCAGCCTTGTGGTCGGAATTGGCGTTGACTGCGAGGCCGGAGATCTGGGCAGCCGTGGTGCCGGCCGCTACGCCGTCCGGATGCGGAAACTTCACGATGCCCCAGTTCTTGCTCTTCGATTCACCCGATTTCACCTTGGCGATCTGGGTGCCGACGAACCAGGTTCCCATCGGCAGCATGCCGATCGTACCGTTGAAGAAGAGCGCCGAATAATGCGTGTTCGATGTCTTCAGGAAGGCGTAGGAAGGAATGGCCCCATCTTTCTGCAGGGTGAGCGCTCGCTCGTACCAAGGCTTCAGGAAGGCGTAGTTGCCATCGACGAGCGTGTGTTTCCCGTCGAGGATGCCGGGCAGCTGAACGGTCGAACGCCAGGTATGCAAGAGCGCGCCATAGGTCTTGTTGGCGCCCATGCCGCCCGAAAGCTTCTCGGCGGTTGCGTCGAACTGCGCCCAGGTCATGTCATTGGTGGGGTAGGGAACGCCTGATTTGTCGAAGACGTCCTTGTTGTAATAGACGATCCAGAAGTCGGAGCGGAACGGCAGGGAATAGATCTTACCGTCGATGGTCAGTTCCTCGAGCAGGCCGCCATAGGGAGTTGGATCGATTTTCTGCTCGGTCACGAAGCTGCTGAGATCGGCGATATTGCCGGCACGCACCAGATTGGTGTAGCCCGGTACGTCCTTGATGGTGACGATGTCGATATCCTTAGAGCCACCGGTCAGCTGCGTCGAAATCATCTGCTGGTAGTCCTGCGAACCGAGATCCATCGGCTCGAATTTCACGTTCGGATGCTTGGCCTGATAGGCCTCGATCAGCGGCTTGTAATAGGCGGTCTTGTCCCAGTCCCACAAAGCCCATTTCAACGTCACCGCGTCCTGGGCAAGCGCTACGCCGGCCGTTGCCGCTGCCAGCGTGAAACCTGCTACGGCAAGTTTCATCGTCCTCCCGAGTTTATCCAAATACATTGCTGTTCTCCTTCCCTGGATCGTTTCTGAATCAGATATCTTATGAAGCGTCTTGTGCATGCGGTTTACGGTGCGGCTGCGTCGCCTCTGGCAAGTCCAGCACCAACACCGCCGCCCGATGGACGCCGAATGCGACGGCGAACATTCCGAGTGAAAAATTGACGGTTGCCGGCATGAAGGCGGAAACCGGATAGAAGAGGATATGCGCCAGCCACAGTGTGGCGACGAAGGTAAGCGCTGCAAGCGCCGGGAACGGACGGAGGACGGAGGCGAGCGCAGCCAACCGCAGCAGCCGGAGAGCCGGCAGATCGCGCATCACCATCAAAACGATGAGGTGACAGGCGAAAACCGCGACGAAGGCGGCGGCGGCGAGCGCGATCGTCAGCGGTGCGGCGAGCAACAGGTCATCCCGCGCGCCGGCGGCATAGGTCATGATCGCATGGATGCAGATCGCAAGAGCGCCCGTCAGTGCCAGGCCCCAGGCGGTGGCGCGCCAGAAGTAGCGCAGAAAAGCTTCGGTGAACTCTCTGAGGAGATAGGTGTTGCGATCCTCCACGAAGGCCACCGAGACGCGGGCCATGGCGGCGAGCGCGGCCGGCAGCGTTACGACGAAGAGCGAAGCCAGGATGAACAGGACGTTCAGCTTGACCATCTCCCACCATTCGCGGGCGAGGATCTCGGCAAACAAGGCAAGACCGGTCCGCTTCGGAGCATCCTTTCGAATGCCCGGCCCCTCCCTCGTCCACATGTCCCGCAACCGCTGCATAGCCTTCTCCCGCAGTCGCCTCAGTAAAGAATCGAGCGTTCCGTTTCCTTGTCGAACAGCTGCGCATTGCTCATGTCGGCGACGAGCCTTGCCGTCTCGCCGATCGCCGGACGGAAACGCGGCGAGACCCGGGCGATGAGATTGCGGCCGCCCGCCACCATGTTCAGGTGCACTTCCGAGCCCATTGGTTCTGCAAGTTCCACGACCGCATCCAGCGGCGCCAGATTCTCTTCCGAGATGTCGGCCGGCGGCAGTTCGTGAAAATTCTCAGGCCGGATGCCGAGCACCAGTTCACGTCCCTCATAGGGTGCGATCCTGCCCTTGTCGAAATGATCAGGCAGCGGCAATTCCCGACCATCGAAGACGGCGACATAGCCGTCGCCCCGGCGCTGAACAGTCGAGGGCAGCATGTTCATCTGCGGCGCGCCGATGAAGCCGGCGACGAACATGTTGACGGGACGATCGTAGAGGTTCTGCGGCGTATCGACCTGCTGGATGTGGCCGTCCTTCATGACGACGATCCGGTCCGCCATGGTCATGGCCTCCACCTGGTCGTGGGTGACGTAGATGAACGTGGCGTTGAGGCGCTTATGCAGCTTGGTGATTTCGGAGCGCATCGTGCCGCGCAGCTTGGCGTCGAGATTGGAAAGCGGCTCGTCGAGAAGGAAGACGGCGGGATTGCGCACCATCGCGCGGCCGAGCGCGACGCGCTGGCGCTGGCCGCCCGAAAGCGCCTTCGGCTTGCGGTTCAGGAGATGGGCGATGTCGAGGATCTTGGCTGCATCCTGCACTTGGGCATCGATGAAGTCTCGCGATACTTTTCTGAGCTGCAGGCCGAAGGCCATGTTTTTGTAGACGGTCATATGCGGATAGAGCGCATAGTTCTGGAAGACCATGGCGATATCCCGATCCTTGGAGGGGACGTCGTTCATCAGGTCGCCGCCGATCTTCAGTTCTCCTCCCGAGATCTCCTCGAGGCCGGCGATCATCCGCAGCGTTGTCGATTTACCGCAGCCGGAAGGGCCGACCAGGATGATGAATTCCTTATCGGCGATTTCCAGATCGATGTCGTGGACGACGGTGAGCGCGCCGTAGGATTTGTTCAGCTCTTTAAGCGAAATGCTGGCCATCGGGTCCTCCTGAATTCACCAATAGGAAGACCAGCGGCGCGAAAGGCGCGTCAAAGCTTCCATGTAATAATAATCTCCCCAGGAGACGCATTCATCGACGCCCTCGCCGCGGCAGGTGTTGAAGGGTGATTTCTTCGAATAGGTGGCGTGCAGCACCAGGCCGTTGGAGATCGTGGGATCCTTGACCGCATAGTGGTCGGCCAGGCTCTTCATCATCCGCCGCGCCAGCGTGCGATAACGCTCGGCGGCTTCGGCTTCGACGAGATCGGCCATCTCCAGAAGGCCACAGGCGGTAATTGAGGCCGACGAGCTGTCGCGCGGCTCGCCGTCTGCGTCCGAAAAGACGAGATCCCAATAGGGCACCATGTCGGCCGGCAGCCGGTTGAGATAGAAGGTGAGCAGCCGGTCGAAGGTCTGGCGATATTCCTCAATCCGCTCGTAACGATAGGAGAGCGCCATGCCTGAAATTCCCCAGGCCTGTCCGCGCGCCCAGGCGCTGTCGTCTTTGTAGCCTTGCTTGGTGGCGCCGCGCACCGGCGCTCCGGTGACCGGGTCCATATAGAAGGTGTGATAGGTGGAATCGTCAGGCCGCACCGAATTGGCGAGCGTGGTGCGGGCGTGGATGAGCGCGATCTCGCGGTATTTCGGATCACCGGTCTCGCGGCTTGCCCAGTAGAGAAGCGGCAGGTTCAAGAGGCAGTCGATGATGTAGCGGTATTCTTCTGCTTTACCCTTGCGGCCCCAGGCCTGGATGAATTGGCCGATCGGCTGAAAACGTTCGATCAGCTGGTCGGCGGCGAGGATCGCAGCCCGGCGCCCATCCTCGTCTCCGACGAGCTTCCAGGCGGCGATGCAGGAGGGCGAATAGAGAAAGCCCATGTCGTGATGATCGGTCTCGATGCGGTTAATGATCCGATGCAGGAACGACTGGACCTGGGTCTGCGCGGCATCTCGGAAAACTGCCTCGCCGCTGTGTTCGAAAGCGAGCCACAGCTCTCCCGGCCAGAAGCCTGCTGTCCATTGGTCGTTGGCGACAGCGGGGTAGAAATTCTTGACGCTCGAATGGTTCTGCGCGGCATGGGTGAATTCGGGAAGGTTGCGCCGGATCTGATCGACAGCGAGATCGAGCGCGGTTTTCACCTCCTCGTCGGTGATCGGCTGCGGGGCGACTGAGGAAATGGCGTTCATGGCCTAACCCTTCAATCCGGTCGAGGCGATGCCTTCGACGAAGAAGCGCTGGAGTACAAGGAAGACGACGAGAACCGGGATGAGCGCGACGACGGAGGCCGCCATGATCAGCCCATACTCGGCCGAATATTGCGAGATGAACATGCGCAGGCCGATCTGGACCGTCTTCAGCTCGGTCTTGGTCAGATAGATCATCGGCCCGAGAAAGTCGTTCCACGTGGTGACGAAGGTGAAGATCGTCAGGGTCGAGAGCGCCGGCTTCGACAGCGGCAGCATGATGCGTGCCCAGATCTGGTACTCGTTCATGCCGTCGATGCGGGCCGCCTCGCAAAGTTCGGTCGGAATCGACATATAGAATTGCCGCATGAGGAAGACGCCGAAGGCGGTGAAGGCTTGCAGGCAGATCAGCGCCAGATGGGTGTTGTTGAGGCCGAATTCGCGCATCAGCAGGAATTGCGGCACCATATAGACCTGCCAGGGCATGGCGATGGTGGCGATGTAGCCGAGGAACAGAGTGTTCTTATAGGGAAAATTCAGCTTGGCGAAGGCGTAGGCCGCAAAGCTGGAGGTCAAAAGCTGCAGCAGCGTGACGATGATCGTCAGTTTCGAGGTGTTGTAGATGAAGAGGGCGAGCGGGATCTTCGTCCAGATATCGACGTAGTTTTGCCATTGCGGTACGGACGGTATCCACTCGATCGGGAAGGCGAACACGTCGCGGCTGAGCTTCAGCGATGCCGAAAGCATCCAGGCAAAGGGCATCAGCATGATCAGCGTGACGGCGATGACGATGGCATAGATCGCGACCGTCCCGACGGTCACCTTGCGTCCGGCGATCCTCATGCCTCGTCCTCCCTCTGGCGCCGGAACTGGAAGACGGTGACCGCGAGGACGAGGAAGAACAGCACCAGCGAAACCATGCTGGAATAGCCGAGATCCCAGGAAATGAAAGCTTCGTTGTAGATGTGGTAGACGAGGACCAGCGTCGAGGTGCCGGGTCCGCCTTGGGTGATCATGTAGATCTGATCGAATACCTTGAAGGACTGGATGGTCAGCATGACGGTCACGAAGAAGGTCGTCGGGCCGAGCTGCGGCACTGTGACATGGATGAATTTCTGCCAGGAATTGGCGCCATCGAGGTCGGCGGCCTCGTAGAGTTCGGCATTGATGCCCTGCAGGCCGGCCAGATAGATGACCATGTAATACCCCATGTTCTTCCAGATGCCGAAGAGGATCACCGTCACCATCGCCCAGTGGCGATCGGCTGCCCATCCCGGCATGTTCTTCGGGTCGAGGCCGAGCGTGTAGAGGGCCATGTTCACCGGTCCCATCTCGGGGTTGAAGATCATGTTCCAGACGACCGCGACGGCGACCAGCGAGGCGACATAAGGGAAGAACATCGCCGTGCGGAAGAAATCGCGCCCGACGATCTTCTGGTTGAGGAGAACGGCGAGGCCGAGGGCGCAGACGAGCGTCGCCGGCACGGAGGCGACCGTGTAGATAACCGTGTTCCAGAACGCCGCGATGAAGGCCTTGTCCTCGAACAGCCGCCAGAAGTTGTCGAGGCCCGCGAATGTGATCGCGTTCGAGCCGTCCCAATGCATGAAGGCGAGCGCGAAGGCGAACAGGATCGGGCCGAGCGTGAAGACGGCAAAGCCGATGAAATTCGGCGCAATGAAGGAGTAGGCGACAAGCGCGTTGCGTATCCTGCGCTGGCGCTTGGACAGGACCGTGACCTTCCGGCCGGAGGCTGCCAGAGCGCCATCCGCTGCGATGACCGAATTCGATAGGGACACCGATGCCTCCTCTTCCTCTCGCATCGACATAGCACAAATCCCCTATTGGTCAAACAAGTTCTGAACGTGTCATATGAATTTTATGGAAATCGCAAAATACATATGATAAGTGGGCGGGAAAGCAGACGTCCATCAATGCTTTTCCGGTACGGGGAGAGACATGTTCAGTCAGATTTCAGGAGAGCTGCCGGATGTGCTGGGCGATTTCACGCCCGGGGCGGTCTGCTCCGATCGCGTCAGATGGAATTCCGTGCCGCAGGCGACGCGCGAACTGGTCGTTCGGGAGGCCGAAGAGACTCTGGCGCGGGCCTGGCCTGTTATCACTGCGTCGGACTACCGGGCGTTCACCGCGACGGGCAACCGTTCGCGCTTCGAGGAGCTCTATTTCACACGGCGCCGGATGCTCAACAATCTGGTGCTTGGCGAACTTATCGAAGGTGCAGCCCGGTTCCTGCCGAAGATCGTCGACGGCATCTTCCTGATCGTCGAGGAAAGCGGCTGGCAGCTTCCGGCGCATAATGCCTATGAACGCAGCGGCGCGCGGCTGCCGCTACCCGACAATTCGCAACCGGTCGTCGATCTCTTCGCAGCCGAAACGGCTGCCCTGCTTGCCACTATCGTCGCCTTGCTCGGCGACGAACTCGACGGCATCAGCCCCGAGATCACCGCACGGGTGGACCGCGAGATCGAGGCCCGCATCCTTACGCCCTATCTCGCCCGGCATTTCTGGTGGATGGGCCGCGACGATGAGCGGATGAACAACTGGACGGCATGGATAACCCAGAACGTCCTCTTGACGGTCTTTTCGCTGAAAACAGATCAGGCGACGCGCCACGCCGTCGTCAGAAAGGCACTCGGCAGTCTTGATGCTTTCCTGAAGGACTACGCCGAGGACGGCGCCTGCGAGGAGGGCGTCGTCTACTACCGCCACGCCGCGCTTTGCCTCCACGGTGCATTGACCATCCTCGATACCGTGGCCCCGGGCCTGTTTGCCAGGTTCTGGCAGCAGCCGAAGGTCCGCAACATGGCCGAATATATCGCCAACATGCATGTCGCCGGCCGCTACTATTTCAACTTCGCCGATTCTTCCGCGGTGGTCGAACCCTGCAGTGCGCGGGAATACCTATTCGGACAAGCGGTCGGCTCGCCGATGCTGGCCGAGTTCGCCGCAGCCGACAGGGTCGCCGCCGACAATCCGCACCTGCCCGGGGAATGGAACCTCTGGTATCGCGTGCAGGAACTGCTGGTCGGCCCGACGCTTCCCGCTGCCGTCCACCCGCGTCATGCGCGCAGGCGCGAGATCTTCTATCCCGGCATTGGTCTGTTCATCGCTCGCGACGAGCAGTTTTCGCTTGCCGTCAAGGGCGGCAACAACGGCGAGGGCCACAATCACAACGATGTCGGAAGCGTGACGCTCTATAAGAACGGTCGTCCGTTGCTGATCGATGTCGGTGTCGAGACCTATACTGCAAAGACCTTTTCGGCGCAGCGCTACGAGATATGGACGATGCAGTCGGCTTTTCACAACCTGCCGACCTTCGCAGGCGTCATGCAATCCGCCGGCGAAGCGCTCGGCGCGCGCAATGTCGAGGTCGGGTATGACGAGCAGAGCGCGCGCATCTCTCTCGATATATCTGGCGCCTACCCCGCCGAAGCGCAGTTGCACAGCTACCGTCGCGTCGTTTCCCTGCTGCGCGGCCGCCATGTCGAGATCGTCGACACCTATGACGGCGGCAAGCCGGCCATCCTGTCGCTGATGACTTGCCTGGCACCGACCGTCACCTCGGACAGGATCGATCTCGCCGATCTCGGCAGCATTTTCGCCGACGGCAGTGGGCCGATCGAAATCGATGAGATCGACGTGGACGACATCAGGCTGAGAGCGGCCTGGCCGGAAAAAATCTACCGGCTGCGCCTATCGTTTCCCGGCAGGGTCCTGAGATTGCGGATCGTCTGAGGAGGACGAGCATGAAATTGACGCTAAAGATCACGGACGCCAATGGGTTCGTGCTGGCAAGCTCCACTGGGCAGGACGAGACGTTTCTAGTCTATCGCCAGAGCTATCGCGAGGGCGATTGCGTCGTCGTAGAAGCTTCAGAACTCGGGCATGTGTTCCTGGCGCTGGACAGCGCGATCCAGCCCGGCCTCGTCTATATCAGGGAAAGCGACTATTGCTTCGCCGTGCCCTTCGGCGACAAGCGCAAGTCCTATTCGCCGAACGCCTTTAAGGGTGATATCCATCGGCTTTCAGCAAAAAGCGCGCGGCCCGATGAGATCGCCCAGCGGCGCAATCTCGCCCTGAACCCCTGGGACGATCACGCCAATCGGACGCTTTTTCCGCATGCGCGCGCCAATGTCGAAACCCGAGGGGAAGCGGTCTTTGCGGCGCGCAACGCGATCGACGGCGAAAAGGCCAACGACGATCATGGCTTCTGGCCTTACACCAGCTGGGGCATCAATCGCGATCCTGAAGCCGCGCTGACCGTGGAGTTCGGCAGGCCCGTCCGGATCGATGAGATCGTCTTCTACCTCCGGGCCGACTTCCCGCATGATTCCTGGTGGGAGAAAGCCAGCGTCACCTTCTCGAATGGCAGAACCTCTTCTTTTCCGCTGGTGAAATCCGGCGCCGCGCAGGGTTTTTCCATCGAACCTTGCATCGTCGAATGGGTCGAAATGCATGGCCTGATCAAGGCGGAGGACGGCTCGCCCTATCCGGCGCTGACGCAGGTCGAAATCTGGGGAACGGAAGCGCCGGGCGCCGTCGACCGGAACGTCGCAGCCGTTGCTGCCGAAGGCGAAGCTGAGCACGCCTGATAGCAGAGAAACCGCGTCGCTTCCGTCAGAGCATGTGCCCATGCTAAGGAGGTCGGATGCGACTGCTTGTGGTGGAGGACAACAAGGATCTGGCGGCCTGGCTGGGGAAAGCCCTGCGACAGGCGCAATATGCTATCGATATCGCCCATGACGGCGAGGACGCCGAGCATATGCTCAAGGTTGCCGAGTATTCGGCAATGATCCTCGACCTTGCGCTGCCCAAGCTTGACGGCTTAACGCTCTTGAAGCGATTGAGGCAGTCGGGAAGTAAGCTGCCGGTCATCATCTTGACCGCGAATGCGAGCCTGGATGGGCGTGTGGCCGGGCTCGACAGCGGCGCCGACGATTATCTCGCCAAGCCTTTCGAAATCGCCGAGCTCGAAGCGAGAATCCGCGCGGTGGTGCGCCGCGGGCAGGATCGCGCATCGTCGGAAATCACCGTCGGAAACCTGCGTTTTTCCGGTGGGACGCGGCAGTTTTTCGTCGCGGATGAGCTGCTGCAACTGACGCCGCGAGAATATGCTGTCCTTGAGCAGCTCGTCATGAAGCTTGGCACCACCGTCTCGAAAGCCACGCTTTCTGAAAGCGTGTTCGGTTTCGACGACGAGGCGGATCCGAGCGCCATCGAAATCTACGTCCACAGGCTGCGAAAGAAGCTCGAGAGCAGCTCGGTTCAGATCGCGACGTTGCGTGGGCTCGGTTATCTCCTCAGACATGTCCAGTAGCCTCGTCACAAAGGTGGGCGCGACGATCGCGCGGCTCAGCCGGAGCCTGAGGGCGCAACTGCTCTGCTGGGTGCTGCTGACCCTGCTCGGCGCCATCGGCTTCAATCTTTACGACAGCTTCTGGACGGCCGACGCGACGGCAAAGCTGGTGACCGATCGAACGCTTCTGGCCTCGGCCCGGGTCATCGCCGAGGCCGTCCGCGTCGACGAGGGCGGCAATGTTCAAGTGGACGTGCCGCCTTCCGCGCTGGAGATGTTCGATACAGGCTTCGGTGACCGGGTGTCCTATCAGGTGATCACTGCGTGGGGCAGTCTTGTGAGCGGCGTTCCCGACCTGCCGTTGCCGGCCATCCATCGCGCAGGTGAGGATCGCGCGTTTCATGGCGCCGATGTGCGCGTCATAATGCTCGACCATCCTGTCGTCGGGCTGCCCGATGACGGCACCATCTCCGTGACCGTCGCCGTGACCCATAACAGCCAGTACGCGATGCGACGGCAGCTGTGGCTCTCGGACTTTTCGAAGCAGTTTGTGCTCCTCTTCGTCGCAAGCCTGGTGACCATCCTCGGGCTTCAACGGGGCCTGGCGCCAGCTCTGCGACTGCGGGACGCTGTGCGACAGCGCGGTCGCAACCGTCTCGATCCGCTGCCGCCGGAGATGGTGCAGAGCGAACTGCAACCGCTCGTTCACGCACTCAACGACTACATGGAGCGCGTCCAGAACCAGATGGCCGCGCAGCGACGGTTCGTATCGAATGCTGCCCATCAGCTGCGAACGCCCTTGGCGCTGATTTCGACCCAGGCGAGCGTGGCGGCCCGCGAAGACGATGCGGGTCGCCGCGACGAGGCGCTCTTTGCGCTTCGCACCAGCACGAAGCAGATTTCGCGTCTCGCCAGCCAGCTCCTTACCTTGTCACGCGCCGAGCCCGGAAGCCGGCGCCCGCGCAGCGACGCTGCCGACCTCAGCAAGGCAGCCCGTGAGATTTTGGAGGCGCATGCTGAAGAGGCGCTGAGGCGCAACATCGACGTCGGTCTGGAAGCGGATGGTCCCGTCATCGTCGAAGGCGACGGGACGATGTTGCGCGAGATGCTGGTCAACCTCATAGACAACGCGATCCGCTATACCCGCCCGAATGGACGGGTGACCGTCACGGTCGGGCAAGCGGACGGCAACGCTGTCGTTACCGTCGAGGACAGCGGACCGGGGATTCCCCACGGGGAGCGAGAGCAGGTTTTCGAACGGTTCTACCGGATCATGGGGACCGAAGCGGAGGGCAGCGGTCTTGGGCTTGCGATCGTTCGGGAGGTCGTCGAAGGTGCGGGAGGTTCAGTCTCGCTCGATGATGCAGATGGCGGCGGTCTTGTCGTTACCGTGCGGCTTCCGCTCACCTGAACCCGAGGCGAGGTTTCTTTCAAGATTGACTGCATCAATGAAAGAAGGCCGGGCATGGGGCCCGGCCTTCAGTACGATCTGCCTTGGAGGATCGATCTGATTACGGCGTGTCGAGGTGCTGCTGCGGCCGCCACTTCGCCAGACGGTTCTCGACCAACGTCATGATGTATTCCGCAACAAGCGTGACGACCATGACGAGCAGGATTGCCGCAAACATGCCAGCCGCGTCGAACGTGCCCTTGGCGATCGAGATGAGCTGGCCGATCCCGAAGCGGGCGCCGACGAATTCGCCGACGATCGCGCCGATGATCGCAAAACCAAAGGAGACGTGCAGGCTGGCGAAGATCCAGCTCATTGCCGAAGGAATGACCACGGTCCGGGTCACCTGCCAGTCCGACGCGCCGAGGATGCGGGCATTGGCGATCATGTTGCGGTCGGCCTCGCGCACGCCCTGGAAGGCGTTGGCGAAGACGACGAAGAACACCATGATGAAGGCGAGCGCGACCTTGGACGGCAGGCCGAGACCCATGATCATGATGAAGATCGGAGCAAGGACCACGCGGGGGATCGAGTTGATCGCCTTGATGTAGACCGAGAAGATGTCCGACAGAAAGCGGTTGCGGCCGAGGCCGATACCGACGAAGACGCCGGTGATCGAGCCGGCGAAGAAGCCGATCAGCGCCTCTTCCATTGTCACCCAGAGATTGTACCAGAGCGACCCTTCGGTGGTGCCTTCCGTTGCCCATTCATAGAGGCGCTGAACGACGCCGCTCGGGCTCGAATAGAAGAACGGGTCGATCCACTGCATGTTGGAGGAGAGTTCCCACATGCCGATCGCGAAGACCAGAATGGCGATCTGCCAGAAACGCACCAGCAATTTGCGCCGCCGTATCGCCTTCAGCGCCGATGCCTCGATTTCTGTATCAGACGTGCCCGGCCGAAACATGGTGGCCGAACCGGCCTCAAGGGTGGTGTGTGCCATGATATCCTCCCTCAGGCCGCTTCGCTTGCGCGGCGGTAGCTGGTCTCGACCTCTTCGCGGAGGTCCTCCCAGATCGTCTTGCAATAGTCGATGAAGCTCTGCTCGTAGCGGATCTCCGATACCACGCGCGGGCGGGGGAGATCGATCGTGTAGACCGACTTGACCGTCGCAGGCCCGGCTGTGAGCACATATACCTTGTCGGCGAGCGCCACGGCCTCTTCGAGATCGTGGGTGACGAATACCACCGAGGCCTTGCGCTCCGCCCACAGCTTCAAGAGTTCTTCATGCATGACGGTGCGGGTCTGCACGTCGAGCGCCGAAAACGGCTCGTCCATCAGCAGGATTTCCGGTTCGTTGATGAAGGTCTGCGCCAGCGAGACGCGCTTGCGCATGCCGCCTGAAAGCTGATGGGGATAGTGATGGAGAAATTTCGAAAGACCGACACGGGCGATCCAGTCGCGGGCGCTCTTTTCCGCCTCGGCGCGCGACTTTCCCCGGAAAAGTGGACCGGCCATGACATTGTCGATGACGTTCTTCCAGGGAAAGAGCGCGTCGGTCTGGAATGCGAAGCCGACACGCCGGTCAATGCCGGTGATCGGCCCGCCCATCAGCCGGACTTCGCCGGCACTTGGGCGTGCGAGACCTGTCACGAGGTTGAGTGTGGTCGACTTCCCGCATCCGGTAGGGCCGACGACTGCGACAAACTCTCCGCGTGCAAGCGTCATGTTGAAATCGCGCAAGGCTGTGAGGGATTTTCCGGTCGGCGAGACGAAGCGCCGGCTGACGTTGATCAGCTCGATCGCCGGGATCTGCTTGTTGTCATGTTGCATGATGATACCTGAGGCGTGCCTTAGGGCGCGTGCACGCAATGCCCATGGATCGATCGGAGGCCGCTTCCGGCTGAAGCCGGAAGCGATAGCACGCGTTACTTGACGTTCTTGACGAATTCCGTCGTGTAGGTCTTGGAAAGGTCGATCTGCTTGCCCTTGACGTTCTTGGAGAACTCCGAGAGCACAGCAAGCACGGTCTTCGGACCGTCTTCCGGCATGACGCCATCAGTGGTGAACATGCCCTTGCCGTCGTTCAAAGCCTTGATGTAGCCGTCCTTGTCGCCGACGTAAAAGTCCTTCGGCATCTTGTCCGCGATCTCGGCGGCAGAATGCGTGTTGATGTAGCGCAGGGTCTTGACGAAGGCGTTGGCGAGCTTTTGTGCCTCGTCCTTGTGCGCATCGACCCAGGCGGTTTCCATATAGAGCGAGGCGGCCGGATAGGTCCCGCCGAGCGCCTTTCGGGTCGATTCGACCGTGCGCATGTCGACGAGAACGCTGGCTTCGCCGGTTTTGATCAGGCGCGAGATCGTCGGTTCCGTCGTCATGCCGGCCTGGATCTGATCCTGTTGCATGGCGGCGATGAACGTGCCGCCGGCACCGACTGGAACGGTGACGACGTCGCCCGGCTGCAGGCCGGCCTTCGACGCCATGAAGAGCGTCAGGAAGTTGGTGGAAGAGCCGAGGCCGGTAACGCCGAGGGTCTTGCCCTTGAAATCGGCCGGCGATTTGATCTCCGGATGCTTGCTCGAGACCATCTCGACCTCACCCGGCGCCTGACTGAACTGGACGAGAGATTCGACGAACTTGCCTTTGGCCTGCAGGTCCACGCAGTGGTCGTAGAAGCCGACGACACCCTGGACGGCGCCCGCCAGCAGCTGGTTTTCGGCATCGACGCCGGCAGCTTCGTTCAGGAGTTCGACGTCGAGGCCTTCGTCCTTGAAGTACCCGAGCGATTCGGCGAGCTTGGCCGGCAGATAGATCTGCTTTTCATAACCGCCGACCATGATGGTGATCTTGTCGGCTGCGTTTGCGGCGCTCGCAGCGAAAGATGCTGCAGCGAAAAGCGTGGAAAGGGCTACGGATTGAAAAAGGCTGCGTGAAGAACGCATGGAAATCTCCTCCTGGTGCTTGCATCGTCGTCTGGCCACCTTGACCGTGCTCCTCCACGATGCTGCCCTTTCCTATGACGTCGAAGCTTTCAACTAGCTTTCAGCCGCAGAAGGGTCAAATAGCGCGCCCAATCCATGCGTCACGCCGAAAAACGCGTTGCGCGCGCTTCCTGGAAAGCTGCTTTCGGCGTCGATTTTTGGATGGGTTGGTCGTGACTGTCGAAAAGCCTGCCGTGCGGCGGAGCTTCTCGTTGGACTCAGGTCGCAAAACTCCGCAGGTCCTTCAGCAGGTTGCGGTACCTCGTCTGACTGCCGACCAGGTGCTCACGCATGGCGTTGCGGGCAGCCTGATCGTCCCTGTCGGAGATCGCAACGATGATTACTTCATGTTCCCTGTGGATCAGCTTTCGGTAAGCGGTCTGCTCGGCAGTCCTTGTTTCCGGGACAAGTCTCGATTGCGGGATGATCGCTGACCCCTGGGATTGAAGGAAGTGCTTGAACAGTGGATTGTTGGTCGCCTCGGCGATCGCGACATGGAGTTCGAGATCCGCCTCGCGGATGGATTGATCCGTCTCGATGCACTGGAGGATCTTCCGGTGGCATTCGAAGATCGCTTCCTCCTGCGCCGGCGAGCGGCGCAAGGCGGCAAGTCCGGCCGCCTCGATTTCGACGGGGGTTCGGATTTCGAGCACTTCCAAGTCGGAGGCGACGCGGGTCTTGTCCACCTTCCGACCTGACAGTGTGGGGTCAGGGCCGATCACGAAAATTCCCGCGCCTTGGCGCACCTCGACCAGTCCGTCGGAACGAAGTGCGGCGACCGCCTCGCGCACCACGGTTCGGCTGACACTATGCGTCTCGGTCAGCTCATGCTCGCTCGGAAGTTTGTCGCCGGCGGAATACTGGCCGCTGAGGATCGCTTGCCGAAGGCTTTCGCCGACCCGTGAGACCAGCGACCCCGAGCTTCTGCTGCGATCCTTCATATGCATAGCTACGCCTCGCCCCCTCGCATCGGCTTCGATCCGCATGCGGCCAGAACTGGCGGCACACAAAATCTCGATTCATCACACATGTATGACAAATCTCGCCATGTTTCAATCGACGTCCACGCTGCTTCTCCTTTAGCTGTTTTTGTCGACCGGAACTGCGGTTGGATATGACGGGAGTTAATGGTTATGATCGCGAACAATCGAAGAGGGGGTTTCGATGGAAACCCAGGATCCGGCCGCGCAAGTCCCGCTGCTTTCGCAGAAAGAAAAGCGTCGACACTTGACGCTGGAGGCGATGGTGAGCGTTGACGAGGGCAATACTGTCGATCATCGGTTCGTACAGGCCTGGGCCGATAGTCTCGATGGCGATAGACCGGTTTTGTTATCTTCGTGATCGAACTCAGAGCCGCCTGGTCGACTCGCCGCGTACGAATCTCGGCGTCAGGATGAAGTCCTGAGGCGGCTCAGCGGCGGCCTCGGGGCTCGCTATTCTCGCCAGCAGACGCTGTGCCGCCAGTTCGCCGAGCTTCGGTGCATCCTGCACGACCATAGTGATGCGGGGCGTGATGACGTTGCTCCAGGGCACGTCGTCGACCATTGCCAGCGACACGTCGTCAGGGCAGCGGAAACCCATCTCCTGCATCACCTGCAGGGCCGCCAGCCCCGTCATATTGTTAGCGCCGATGATGGCGGTCGGCCGGTCGCGGCGGGTTAAGAGCCGCATCGCCTGCGCATGGCCGCCGGTTCTGGTGTAGCCGCCCTCGACGACCAGCGAAGGGTCGATGTCCACGCCGGCGCCGGCCATCGTGTCCATGAAACCTTTCAGGCGTTCGTCGGCGGTGTGCAGGCCGCTTGGGCCGGAGATGAAGCCGATGCGACGATGGCCGAGCTGCAGCAGATGTTCGGTCAGGATGGTTGTCGTCAACGGATTGTCGGAGCCGACGAAATCGCGTTCCGCGCCCTCGACCTTCTGGTCGAACATCACGATCGGTGTCTTGAAGTCGCGCAGGAATGCGGCGTACTCCTCGCCGCGCCCGTTGGCTGCCAAGGCAATGCCGGCAATCTTCTGTGCCTCCAGCCGCTCCAGCAGTGCCCGTTCAAGATCGGCCCTGCCGGAGGAGTCGGCGATCAGGACGAAATAGCCGTGATCGAGCGCCTGGTGTTCAATTTCGCGGCGGATGTCGCCGAAGAACATGTTGCCGAGATTGGCCGAAACAAAACCGATCAGCGAACTGCGTCCGCGCGCCAGCGTCTGGGCCACCGGATCGATACGGTAGCCGGTCGATTTTATCGCCTGCTGGATGCGATCGAGCGTCTCGGCGCCGACCCGCTTCGGGCTGTTGAGCGCAAGCGAGACGGTCGAGATCGAAACTCCCGCAAGGCGCGCTACATCTCGTATGGTGGTCATTTTATCGAACCGGTTCTATGAGTTGTTTATGGCAGGTTTTGTTTGTCGGCGCAACACGTTGCTGGCAAAACCGGCAATGTGTGGGCCGGATTCGGACTTGAACTATGTGGATTTCGGCTTGACAGCTGGAAAGTCGAGGCGGATGATCGCGTTACCGAACCGGTTCGATCATGTAACGAACCGGAAACAGGGAGGAGAAACCTGTGACGATAGCGGCACGCCAGCTGGAAGATTCGGCATCGGACAAGCACGCTTGGTTCAGCCAGGACCGTTTGGGCATGTTCATCCATTGGGGCCTCTATGCGCTCGGAGCCCGCCATGAGTGGTTGAAAAACCGCGAGGAGCTGAGCGACGAGCACTACCAGCGCTATTTCGACAATTTCGATCCCGATCTCTACGATCCCAAGGAATGGGCTCGACGCGCCCGTCTGGCCGGCATGAAATATGTCGTGGTGACGACCAAGCATCATGAGGGGTTCTGCCTCTGGGACAGCAAGGTCACCGAATACAAGGCAACGAACACACCTTGCGGCAAGGACCTGCTGACGCCTCTGGTCGAGGCGTTTCGCGCCGAGGGGCTGAAGATCGGCTTCTATTATTCGCTGCTCGACTGGCACCACCCGGACTTTCCGATCGACGTCCACCATCCCTTGCGCAACCATCCTGACGCCAAGGCGCTGAACGCCGACCGCAAGATCGCCAACTACGCCGCCTATATGCGCGAACAGGTGCGCGAGCTTCTGACCGGATTCGGCCGCATCGACATCATCTGGTTCGATTTCAGCTATCCCGGCCGCGAATATCACGGTCTGCCGGGCAAGGGGCGTGCCGATTGGGAGAGCGAACAACTGATCGAGCTGGTGCGCGAGTTGCAGCCCGAAATCATCGTCAACAACCGCCTCGATCTGCCACCGGGCAAGCTGCCCGATGTAACGACCCCAGAGCAATATACGCCGCGCGTGGCGCCAGCTATTGCCAGCCAGGGGGTGCTCTGGGAGGCATGCCATACCTTCAGCGGCTCCTGGGGTTATCACCGTGACGAGGATACTTGGAAGAGCCCGGAACAGATCATCCAACTGGTGATCGATTCCGTCGCGCTCGGCGGCAACCTGCTGATGAATGTCGGTCCGACTGGGCGCGGCGCGCTCGATGCGCGCGCCATCGATGCGCTCGAGGTTTACCAAAACTGGATGGCCGTCAACGGGCGCTCCATCTATGGGGCCGGGCCATCAGAGCTGCCGGTGCCTGCCGGCTGCCGCTACACCCAGCGCGGCAACCGCCTTTATCTGCATGTCTACAACTGGCCCTACCGCCACGTTCATATCGAGGGCCTCGCGGACAAGATCGCCTATGCGCAGTTCCTGCACGATGCCAGCGAAGTGCGCTGGCTCAGCCACACGAGGGATGTGGATTCCAATATCGGCGTGATGGTGCCGGAAGGCATGATCATGCTCGAACTGCCGGTCCGGCGACCTGATGTCACCGTTCCGGTAATCGAGATCATCCTCAAGGTGTGAGCTCGGTCGCATCCGCACGTTCATTGCGTCATGGAGGGAGGAGAAACCCATGAAGGTTCTGAAGAAAACGCTTTTGCTCGCCGCAATCGGCGGCAGTCTGTTGGCCACCACCGCATCGGCCGAGCAGGTGAACCTGACCTGGCAGATGTGGACCGGTTCCGATGCCGACACCAAGGGCTGGGAGCACCTGGCCGACATGGTGACCACCAAATACCCCGATATCAAGGTGACGCTGACGACGA
The DNA here is from genome assembly GCF_019685115.1 of Rhizobium sp. NZLR11. Lineage (NCBI taxonomy): Bacteria > Pseudomonadati > Pseudomonadota > Alphaproteobacteria > Hyphomicrobiales > Rhizobiaceae > Rhizobium > Rhizobium sp. NZLR11. The sequence goes on from NZ_JABDWD010000012.1 coordinate 66,639, forward strand.
CGGGATGGGTCGACTACTGGACGCGGCTGCCGGTGCTGGCGGCATCCGGACAGCTCGCCGACATCGTTTCCATGCAGTCGCTGCGCATGCCGAATTTTGTTTCGCTGCTCGAGCCTCTGAATAAGCGGATCGCGGCCGACAAGTTCGACGTCGGCGCCTTTACGCCCTCGATCATCGGCGGCATGTCTGTCGACAAGCAGCTTTACGGCTTGCCTTACGACGTCGGTCCGTGGGTCATCTATTATAACCAGGACGCGCTCGAAGCTGCCGGCGTTCCGTTGCCGAAGCCGGGCTGGACGCTTGCCGAATTTACCGATGCCGCCAAGAAGTTGACCAAGGACGGTAAATACGGCTTTGGCATCACCCCGACCAATTATTCGGTTCTGGCCGCCGCCTGGGGCGATAAATATGTCAACGACGCAGGAGAGCTAGACCTCACCAATCCGAGTGCCGTTGCTGCCGCCGATAGGGTGATTGGCTTTGCCGCCAAGGACAAGGTCGCGCCGCTGGTGCCGTCGAGCGCCGATGCCGGCACGGTCATCCAAGGTCGGTTTTATTCGGGCAATGTCGCCATGTATATCGACGGTCCGTGGTCAATCATTGGCATGAAGGACAAGGTCAAGTTCAAAATTGGTTCTACCTCCCTGCCGCGCGGAGACGGCGAGCTTACCGCCGTCACGGCGGGCTCAGGTTTCGGCATCGCCACGACGAGCAAGAACAAGGATGCGGCGTGGAAGGCGATCCAGGTGCTGACCAGCCCGGAGGCGCTGCAGTATCTCGCCGAGCAGGGCCGTGCGCTGCCGGCGCGCACGGCTTCGCAACCCTCGTGGTACAAGGTAGCGGCCAAGGAGATTACCAATGGCGGCGAGGCCATCGACTATTCCCTGGCGCATTCCGTGCCCTACGTGATCACCAACAACTGGGCGGCGGTCGAAAACCTGTTCAACCAGTATTTCCCGCCGGCCTTCGGCGGCAGCGCCGACGCCAAGCAGACGATGGAGTCCATCCAGAGCCTTGCGCAACAATAGAGCGCCCGCGCGTCTGAGAAGACGCGCCGTCGCTTTGGATCTGCGCATGATCGTTCGGACAATTGATTTCGATTTACGGGTCATGCGCCAGCTCTCGCCAGGCGAGATTGTCACGCATGGAGGAAGACATGTCGCAAAGCGCCGTCGCCGAAATTCCGCTGCAGCCCGGTCAGCCACGGCGCTTTCTGATGCCCGAGACCCAGACTGCCATGCTGTTCCTGCTGCCGAGCTTCCTCGGCTTCATGATCTTCATGGCTCTGCCGATCCTGGCGTCGCTAGCGCTGAGCTTCACCAATTGGCAGCTGATCTCGACGCCGTCCTTCGTCGGCTTTCAGAATTACATCAAGCTCTTCACCGTCGATCCGGCGTTTTACACCATCTTGCGCAATACGCTGTTCTTCGCCGTCGAATATCTGGCGCTGAACATTGCCGTCTCGCTGACGCTTGCGGTGTGGATATCGAGCCTGAAACGCGGCAAGGCGATCTTCCGGGTGATCTTCTTCCTGCCGACCTTCACGCCGACGATCGCCGCGTCAGTAGTGTGGCTGCTGATCTTCACGCCGGATGGATTGGCCGACGCCGTCATCCGCGCGCTCGGCCTCGGCCTGCCGAATTTCCTGTTGAACCCGACCTGGGCCATGCAGGCGATCATCCTGGTCACGCTGTGGGCGAATGTCGGCTATAACGTCGTGATGTTCAACGCCGCGCTCGATCTGGTGCCGAAGCATTATCTCGAAGCGGCGACGATCGATGGCGCCAATGCCTGGCAGCAATTCTGGCGCATCCGCCTGCCTCTCATCTCGCCGACCGTCTTCTTCGCCACCGTGATGACGGCGATCACTTCGCTGCAGGTCTTCGACGAGATCTTTGCGATGACGCGCGGCGGCCCAGGCTCGGCGACGGCCACACTCGGCTTTGCCATTTATCAGAAAGGCTTCACCAACTTCCAGATGGGTTATGCCTCTGCTCTTGCCTGGGTGATGTTCGTCATGATCATGGCGCTCACCATTCTGCAATTCCACATGCAGCGCAAATGGGTGCATTATGACGACTAACCCGACCTCACGGCATCCGCATTCCGTCTCTGCGGATCGGAAGCGCATCCTGCGGCGCGTCGGCACCTTTATGAGTTATGCGGGAATTTCGCTGGTCGCGCTGCTTTTCCTCTTCCCATTTTTCTGGATGGTGTCGAACGCGGTGCGCTCCAACGCCGAAGTGATGGCCGTGCCGGTCCACATTCTGCCCGAGGAGTATCAGTGGGGCACCTTCGTCGATGCCTTCGTTTCGCTGCCGTTCGGAACCTTCCTGTTGAATTCCATTATTGTCGCCTGTGGGGTGACGGCGATCGTGGTCGCGGTTTCATGCCTTTCCGCCTACGCCTTCGCTCGGCTGAGGTTTCCCGGGCGGGAAGGGCTGCTGCTCACCTATCTGAGCACGCTGATGATCCCGCAGGTGATGCTGGTCATCCCGCTCTTCCTGCTGGTCAGCAAGCTCGGCTGGATCAATACCTATCACGGCATGATCCTGCCGGTCGCCTTCTCTTCCTTCGGCACGTTTTTGCTGAGGCAGTTTATCCTCGGCATTCCCAAGGATCTCGACGAGGCGGCGATGATGGACGGCGCTTCGCGCCTGCGTATCCTGGTCACGGTGATCGTTCCGCTTGCCATGCCGGCGATCGGCCTGCTGTCGCTCTTCACCTTCATCGCGCAATGGAAGAGTTTCCTCTGGCCGCTGATCGCTACCAGCGGCATCGAAAAAGCCACGCTGCCGCTCGGGCTCACCCTGTTCCAGACGCAGCAGGGCACTTCGTGGAATTACATCATGGCGGGTGCGACGATTTCCATGCTGCCGGGCGTCATCCTAGCCATCGTGATGCAGAGGATAATCTACAAAGGCATCTCCGTCGGGTCCGGCTTCGGCGGACGATAATTTATATAAAAAACAGATTAGAGCGTGCCGCGTCAGGTTCGACGCGAAGCTGGTCAAGTTCGGCTGGTGGCCGCCGAAGATGGCGCTCCCGCGCCGCAAAATACACTCGCGCTTAACTTTTGCTTCGCGTCGAAAAGTAAAATTTAACCAAAATTTGAAATAACGCAGTTCTATCCGACTTGCCCAGGGGAACTCATGAAAACGGCCACGCTTGCATCCATCGCCCTGGCGATATCGATCTCTGCCGCCAATGCCCAGACGATCGGGGTTTCGATGTCCGATCTCGACAAATTCAGAACGGCGCTTCTAAACGGTGTCGTCGCGCATGGGCAGACGATATCCGGCCTCAAGCTCGTCACCGAGAATGCCAAGAGCGACAACGAGCTGCAGAAGAAGCAGGTTCAGAAGCTCATTGCCGACAAGGTCGACGCGATTATCCTTGCGGTCTCCGATGGCGACCTCGGGCCGCAAATGACCAAGATGGCCGCAGATGCAGGCATTCCGCTGGTCTATATCAACAACGTCCCCTCCAACCTGCTGGACCTGCCGGACAATCAGGTGGTGGTCGCCTCCAACGAAAAGGATTCCGGAACGCTGGAGACGAAGCAGGTCTGCTCCCTCCTTAAGGGCAAAGGCCGCGTCGTCGTGCTGATGGGCGAACCCTTCCATGCGGCCGCCCGCGCACGCACCCAGGACATTTCCGACGTCATCGCCACGCCTGACTGCAAGGGCCTTCAGATCGTCGAACGGCAGGCCGCTTACTGGTCAAGCGATTATGCCGACCAGCAGATGCAGGAATGGCTCGCGGCCGGGGTCAAATTCGATGCCGTCATCGCCAACAATGACGAAATGGCGCTCGGCGCGATCCGCGCCATGAAGAAGGCCAATATCCCGATGAAGGACGTCGTCGTCGCCGGCGTCGACGCGACCGACGACGCGCTGGCCGCGATGGTGGCCGGCGATCTCGACGTCACCATTCTCCAGAGCGCCGTCGGGCAGGGGGCGACGGCTGTCGATGCTGCCGTGAAGCTCGTCAATAAGGAAAAGGTGCCGCGCGAAAACAACGTTCCCTTCGAGCTCGTCACACCTGAGACCATTGCCCAGTATCTGCCGAAGAGCCAGTGAGCATAAGAGGACTATGATGTTGCATTTCTGGAATAAATTCGGCATTCGCGCACAGATCACCTCCGGCTTCGTGCCGCTGATCCTGTTGATGAGCCTGCTCACGGTCAGCGCGATCTCTGGCATGAATGGGCTCGCCTCGATTTTCGCCTCCTATCGCACCACGGCAGGCCAGAGCCTCGCCATATCGGACTACAGCGACCAGCTGAACGAGATTCAGATGTCGGCTGAAGCTTTCCGCTCTACGCCGACGCAGGATGTCGTCGACCGCTTCCGTGCCGGCGTGAAGGCGTTCGACGCCGACGACCCGCGTTTTGCCGGCAACAAGGACCTGCAATCCGGCCTTGCCGCGATCCGCCAGGACATTGCTGCCTATGGCAAGGCTTTCGAACAGATCGTTTCTCTTCAGGCCCGGCGTGACGCCTTGATCTCCAAGGTCACCGAATTTGGCCCTTGGACCAGCATTGCTCTCAACGACGTCGTGCGAAGCGCCTGGCGCCAGAACGATGTGGCCCTGTTGCAAATGACGGCGGCGACGCTGGAGGCCTTGAACCGCAGTCTCTATTTCTCTGAGCGCTTCGTGCATTCCAACGATTTTGCGGCCTATGACACGGCGCAAGCTGCACTTGCCGAAGCGGTCAGCCTCAATGAAGCCGCCGCCAAGGCCGCGAAGAACGAGCTGCAGAAGAAGCGCCTGATGGGCGCCGGCCAGCTCATGCAGAACTACACCGCCCGTCTCGGCGACATGAAGGACGTCCTGCAGGCCTCGGGCAACATCCGCCAGACGCAGTTCGGCGTGCTTGCACCGAGAATATCAGGCGGTTTCAAGGACCTGCAGGCAACTGTCGCGGGGGCGCAGAAGACCCTGGATGGTTCGGTGGACGCAACGGTTGCCTCCGCGACCAGCACGACGCTGGCCATCAGCGGATTGTTGATCGTCATCGGCCTCGTGCTTTCCTATTTCGTCGGCCGGCTGATTTCCTCGGCGGTCCGCAACATGGCCCAGTCGATGGAGCAGCTTGCCCGCGGCGAGGAAGGGATAGCAATAACGGGCGTCGAGCACCGCCATGAGCTGGGCGCCATGGCGCGTTCGCTGAAAGTGTTCCAGGAGACCGGCCGCGCCAAGCTGATCGCGGAAGCCAATGCCGAACGGGCTCGCCTGGCCGCCGAAGAAGAGCGGCTCCGCCAGGAGGCCGAGCGGCTCAGCGATGCGCAGGTGATGGAACATGCCTTCCGCCAGATCTCCGTCGGCCTCGATGCGTTGTCGAAGGGTGATCTCACCGTCCGCGTCGGCGAAGTCGACCATCGCTACGTCAGGATCCGGGATCATTTCAACAACTCGGTTGCGAGCCTCGAGGAAGCCGTCGACTCCGTCATTCGCGCGGTCGCCACCATCCGGTCCGGTCTGTCGGAAATCTCCACGGCCTCCAACGATCTCGCCCGCCGCACCGAGCAGCAGGCAGCCTCCCTGGAAGAAACGGTCGCAGCACTCGGCGACGTCACCCGCGGCGTCAACGGCACGGCGGAGGGCGCAGGCCGCGCCCAGGCTGTCGTGGCGACGGCCCGCACCAATGCCGAAAAGGGCGGCGAGATCGTCGCCCGCGCCATCGACGCGATGACGGAGATCCAGAATTCGTCCTCGAAGATCGGCAACATTATCAGCGTCATCGACGAGATCGCCTTCCAGACCAACCTGCTGGCGCTGAATGCCGGCGTCGAAGCCGCGCGCGCCGGTGAAGCAGGCAAGGGTTTTGCGGTGGTCGCCCAGGAAGTCCGCGAACTCGCCCAGCGTTCTGCCAATGCGGCAAGGGAGATCAAGCAACTGATCTCGACCTCCTCGGCGCAGGTCAAGACCGGCGTCGAGCTGGTCGGCCAATCCGGCCTCTCGCTCGAACAGATCGTCGAGCAGGTCACTGCGATGAATGCGACCGTCGCCGAGATCGCCGTTGCCGCCCGCGAACAGGCGACGAGCCTGCGCGAGGTCTCGGCCGCCGGCGACCAGATGGACAAGGTGACGCAGCAGAACGCCGCGATGGTCGAAGAAACCACGGCGGCCGCCCAGAGCCTGACACAGGAAACCGAAAGCCTTGCCCAGCTGCTGCTGCGGTTCAGGACGAGCAGCGGCCGGGCATCGGACCATCGCCACTACGCAATGGCATCGTGATGCTCTGCTGATGCAGATAATCTAGGAGCGCCGCTGGAAGGGCGGCGCCGCTCCTGCCTATTTCGGTGGACGCGGTGTGGTAGGCCCGGCGTCAGTGGCTTTCGGCTGCCGGGCCGTGCGGCGCACCGGCGATGCTCCTGCGCACATGACGGACAGCGGTCCAGACGGCGAAGAGCACGAGCGGGATAGCGCCGAGAACAGCGAGTTTTGTCACGTGCGGATCGACGCCCAGTTCGGAAATGCTTTCGAGGCAAATCTTCGCCAGGCCGACGGTGTAATAGGTAATGGCAATGACGGAGAAGCCTTCGACCGCCTGCTGGATATGCACCTGGATGCGGGCCCGCTCTTCCATCGACGTCAGCAGCGAGGCGTTCTGATCTTCGAGCTGAACCTGCACGGTGGTTCTGAGCAAGTCTCCGGCCAGGCTGACGCGTTCGGCCAGTTCATCGAGGCGCCGCTCTGCCGCATAGACCGAGCGCACAGCCGGTTGGAAGCGCCGGTCGATGAACGTACCCAGCCGTTGCCTCTGTTCGACCCGCTCTTCTCTGAGCTCGGAGAGCCGGCTCGCGACGATCTCGGCATAGGCTTTCGTCGCGCCGAAGCGGTGGCGGGCGAGTGCGGAGAAGTTCAGCACGTCGGAAGAGAGCCTAGTCACCTCGGACAGCAGCGCCTTGTCGACCTTGATGGCGCTCTGCATATGCGCGATCAGCAGATCGAGGCGCCGGTCAAAAGCTGAGAGCCTCGAGACGGTCTCGCGCGCCATCGGTAACGCCAGCAGCGCCATCATCCGGTATGTCTCAATTTCCAGGAAACGCCGGACCATGCGGCCGGTGCGATAGGCGTTGAGGTTGCGGTTGAAGAACAGGAATTCGACGAACCCGCTGTCGGTCAGGCGGAAGTTCGAATGCACTTCCGCATCGCCGCCGCCGACCTGGGATGCGACATAGTCCAGCTTTGGTTTTTCGAGACGCTGTCCATCCTTCTCGTCGCGCACCAGCACTCGGATGGCCGCCATGACCTTTCCTTCGATCTGACGGTAACAGGCCTGAAAGGCTTCCGGCGGATTGCTGCCGGGTTCGGACGAAGCGGGAACGACGAAGGTGAGGGTCAGGAACTCGGTATGCGCCTCCCACTTCAGCCGACCGGCGCCGACGCGGCCGATGCCGTGGTTGCCCCCGAGGGTCATAGTGACATCTTCCAATCCCGGCAGGCGCTCCAGGATCGAGGGAGGGGCATTGTCGCCGACGATCGCGACATGCCAGACATCGGTGTCGCCATCGAAATAAAGCGACGGCCGGGCATGCAATTCGTTGTGAAGCTCCCTGCGCAGCGGATGCTCGGAACCCATCGGCATGGAGATGCACCTCTATACGGTAGACAGTCGCTGGGTCGCCGGCGTAATGACCGGGTGCCGGCGCTTATGATTTGACATGGCGCCTGGGGCTGGCCAAGGCTGACAACGCCTATAGCCTCTCAGGAGGCTCGTGTCACGACGCCTTCGCACCAGTCGCCCAGCCGTGCGTTCAGAGTGAGCGCCAGGCAACGAAGCTCCCCAGTAATTGTACGCCGCCGCCGGCCGACATCGCGACGATGAAGCCGGTTTCGGCTTCTCCCAGGAAGGCGAAAATCGCTCCGAGTAAGGCGACGCCTATCGTCGCGCCCACCATGCGGGCAACGTTTATCAGGGCGCTCGCCGTGCCGGCGCGATCGGCGCTCACGGTTGAAACCGCGACCGCGGTCAGAGGCCCGGTCGCCATGCCCATGCCGACTCCGGTCAGCAGCAGTCCGATCTCTTCGGCGATGAACCAGTCGGCCAGGAAGGACGCGCCGAGCAGGAGGTTGCCCATGCCCATCAGCGTCAGCCCTGCCGATATGGTGCGTTTCTTCCCCAGGTGCTCCGAGATCGAGCCTGAGAAGGGTGAGATCGCGATGAAGCTGAGGGCCATCGGCAACAGCGACAGTCCTGCTTGAATCGAGGCCAGGCGGCCGAGGCCCAAGGAGGCAAGCGGAAAGAGAAACAGCGTGCCATACATGCCGAAGGTCATCGCCGCCGTTCCGGCCATTGCGCCGCGGAACTGGCTGTCCTGGAACATTGAGATGGGAACGAGGGCCGTCTGCTCCAGGCGCTTCTCCACCATGACGAAGAGCAGCAGGAGAGCCGCGCCGCCGATTGCCAGGAGCGCAGTCCATAGTGGCGGCAGATGCGATGATTCAATCGCGGTGAGGGTAAGGGCGGTGAGGGATGCGATCCCCAGCAATTGACCCGGCAGGTCGAAGGACCTGCCTTGCCGATCCGCGCTTTCCGGAATGAAAAGCCGCGCTCCTGCCGCCGCGATCAACGCGATCGGGATGACGACGAAGAAGACGGATCGCCAACCGAAATCGTGGATCAGGACGCCGCCGAGAGTCGGACCGAAGGCAAGCGACATCCCATTGCAGCCGGCCCAGATTCCGAGCACCTGTGCGCGGACCTTCTCATCCCGGTAGATGACCCGGATCAGCGAAAGCGACGCGGGCAGGAGGAGGGCGGAGCCGAGGCCCGTCAAGGCCCTGGTCACGATTAACATCGCGATGGTCGGGGCAAAGGCGCAGGCGAGGCTCGCCAGGGTAAAAACAGCACAGCCGATGACGAACATCCGGCGCCGGCCGTAGAGATCGGCAAACAGACCGCCGCTGATGAGAAGTGCTGCGTAAACGAGGTTATAGGCGTCGACGACCCATTGCAATTGCGTGGCCGACGCCTTGAGGGCGAGGCCTATCGGCTGGACCGCCAGATTGACGACCGATGTGTCGACCTGCGCCACGATCACGCCGAGGCAGAGAATGGCGAGAGCGGCAGGTTTCAGGTCCGAGCGGGACCGTGAGTTTCGTTCGATGACATTCATGACGCTACCTTTCCATCGGCAAGACGTAGCGTGATTCAGGTCATCGACAATTCGAAACCGATCGAACTGTTAGAGACGGCAATGTGAGCAGAGCAAAAAAAACGATCAGCCACGGCCCGTTGCGAGACCGTGGCTGTACAGCGCGCATTCTGCGGAGGGCGCAGGCGCGGCCGGTTACTTGTTGGCAGCGAGCGCCACGTTGACCTTGTCGACGTCTGCACTCATCGCTTTGAATGTCTCGTCGAGGGAAAGCTCGCCGACAATCAGCTGGCTCATGCGCTGGACGATGAGCTGATAGATGGCCGAAGATCCCTTGAGGCGTTCCAGGTCGCGGGCTGCCTTCGGTGCGCTGGCACGGCTTGCAAGGAAGACGGCCATGGCGTCCTTGGCGTTCTTGCTCTCGAGCTTGTACTGCGGGTCCTTGATGTCGGCGCCGGTCAGGATGACGTAGTTTTCGGCGATTTCACGCTGGACCTTTTCAGAGCCGAGGAACTCGATGAAGGAGGCTACGGCCTGCGGGTACTTGGTGCGTTTGAAGCCGACGATCGCGGTGCCGCCCGGCATCGCATAGCAACCGGCATCGCCGCAGGGTGCGTTGATCGCCGTCCAGTCGAAGGCGTCGCCGATCTTCTTCTGGAACGGATTGACCATCCAGTTGCCGGCAACATAGGTCACGACATTGCCGTTGACGAACTCGTCACCCATGTTCTTGTACTGGGTTCCGCCGGCCGCCCCCCACATTTCCTTCGGGAAAGAGCCGTCCTTCGTCCAGTTATAGAGATCGGTGATGTAGTGCTTGGCGGCGTCGTCGGGGAAGGCGAACTTGCCGTCCTTGACGTAGTTCGAGCCGTAGGAGAAGGCCGCGCCGGAAAAGCGGTGGCCCGAGCGGTCCATCGTGAAGGGGATCTGGGCTCCGGTCGCCTTGGCGACGCGCGCGGAAGCTTCGACGATGTCCTTCAAGGTGGCGGTCGGCTTCGGAAGCGGTTCCTTAGCCTGTTCGAAGAGCGTCTTGTTGACGAAGGGCAGGTTGAAGGTCTGCGACGCGACATAGCCGTTGATTGAGTTCGGATCGTTGACGCCCGGGAAACGAAGCGTGTTCAGGCTGTCGCCGTGCAGCTTGGCGAAACCATCCGGGTCTTTCATCAAGGGGCGCATATCGAGATAGTAGGGCGCCAGCTGCCAATCGGTGATCTTGGCGATATCCGGGCCTTCGCCGACGGCAAGCTGCACCGGCAGCTGCTTGGCGACCGCATCATAACCCGACGAGACGAAATTCACCTTGATGTCTGGATGCGCGGTCTCGAATTCCTTGCTCAGCGCTTCCATCCGCTCGACGTAAGCCTGGTCGTCGTCGGTGAAGAGAAAGGTGATCGTCTGGGTTTCGGCCATGGCCACGCTGGACCATGCAAAAGAAACGGTGGCAAGCGCCAGTGCAAAAGCCCCTGAAAGGCAGGTTTTCATTTTCATCCTCCCATGAAAACATTTTCATCAATCGCGGCATAAACCGTCGATAGGCGAATTTCATATACTTGACATTCATTCCGTCAAGCTATTTTCTATGCCAATAGCGATGTTTTTGAGCAATTTTCAAAAATCAAGCACTCGAATAACATAATGAAAATATTTTCATTTGATTGCGGAGGAGGCGATCTGTGAAAACGGAAAGCATCAAGCAGCCGGGTGACGTGGCGCCGGCTTATAGCGTGGCCGAGGGCCAGACGATAACGGCATGGGCCGTTTCGGGCCTCATCGCCAGCTATTTCCCCGGCGAGCCGGCGCTCGCCGAAGATCGCGTGAACTATCGCTTCATCAACGGTTTCGTCGACGTCGGCGACCTGCCGTGTCGCAAGGCCTTCTGGTCGACCATGGTGGGGCGGGCGCTCATCGCCGACACGTCCTGGCCGACCGAAAGCCTGTATCTCCCGGGCTCGAACCGCCGCGTCGAGTTTACCAGCTTCTGGCATGTGCCGACGCATATCAGGCGATGGCTGAAGGGCACGTTCAGGACGGAAGCTCCGCGCACGCTCAATCTCGCGCTCAAGACCTGCGGCGGCGTTCGCATCTGGGTCAACGGGCAGGAGACGGTGCGCTTCGAGCCCTTCAAGCGCAACACCGAAAGCGCAACTGAAATAGCGCTGTCGCTCGATGCCGGCGACAATGAGATTCTCGTCCATACCGAAGATCTTGCCGAGCGCGACACGACCTGGTTCTTCGAGCTCGAAATGCTGGACAAGGAGCCGCTCTGCGTGCTGCTGCCGGTATCGCTTGATCAGGACGAGGTGCGCGAGCTGGAAGCGCTGTCACGCGGCGTGCGGCCGGCCCGCGACGTCTTCGTCAACCAGCCGCTGGAGATCATCTTCGACACGGCGCCCGAGCGCGACCTGCCGGTGGAACTCAAGGTCGTCGGCCATGGCCACGAGCGGCCCGTTCTCGCCCATTCGAAACTGACCCTGCGCGCCCATCAGAGCCGTCTGATCGCCGAAGATATCTGCGGCATTGCCGACGGTTATCACGGTATCCACATGACGATCGGCTCCGGCCCGGGTTCGGTCAGCCGCGTCATCGATGCCGCGTTCATGAGCAGCATTTCGCCATTGCCGCCCGAGCCGTCGCTTGCCGCCCGCAAGCAGCAGGCGTTGGAATACAGCGCCCGCTTCGGCGCCAACCGCGCCGGGCGCCTGATCGCGATGATGGAAATCGGCCATCAAGACCAGGAAAGCTTCGACCGCATCGTCGACGCGACACTTGCCTCGATCGAGGCACGGGAGGATTGCTCTGATTTCATTATGGTGCCGCTCTTGTGGCTGCTCGGCGCCTATGGCGACCGGATGCCCGAGGCGACGGTCGAACGCATCCGCCGTTCCGTTCTCTCCTACCGTTACTGGGTCGACGAGCCGGGCAATGACGCAATGTGGTTCTGGAGCGAGAACCACGTGCTCTGCTTCCATACCAGTCAGCTGCTGGCCGGGCTTCTTCTCCCCGACGCGGTATTCTCGGCTTCGGGGCGGACGGGACGGCAGCAGGCGGAACTCGCCGTCACGCGCCTCGGGCGCTGGTTCGACAGCGTCGAGGCCCATGGCCTGGCGGAGTGGAATTCGGCCGCTTATTACCCGATCGATTTCATCGGCCTGCTCGCATTGGAACGTTGGGCCGAGAGCGAGATCGCCGATCGTTCTCGCGGGCAGATCGACCTCATCTTCCGGATGATCGCTCTTCATACTCTGGCCGGCGTTCCGGCCGGTTCGCAGGGCCGCGCTTACGACAAGGAATTGCGCGCCGGCCCGCTGACCGAGCTCGCGCCTTTCGCCCAGGTCGCCTTCGGAACTGGTTGGCTGAACAACGGTGTCGCCGCGTTGACCATGTTCTGCGCCGGCGGCTACGAGCCGCCCGCCGATCTCGCCGAGCTTGCAGCACTTTCGCGGGGCAGAAGCGTCGAGGCGCGTTACAGCCAGGGGCTTGAGAGCGGCAAACTCGTGCTGTTCAAGAACGAGGCGGCGCAGCTTTCGACGGTCGTTGATCACAAGACTGGCCAGAAGGGGCACCAGCAGCATGTTCTCGATATCAGGCTGGCCGGCCATCCGATGGCGAGACTCTGGGTCAATCATCCCGGCGAGGACGATCCCTGGGGCAATCAAAGGCCATCCTATTGGGCCGGCAACGGCATCCTGCCCCGCGTCGCCCAGCATCGCGACGTCGCCCTCCTGATCGAAGATACTTGCGACGCACGGCATGCATGGATGCATGCCTATATCGGCCGCGATGGGCTCGACGATCTCATCATCGAAGACAAGTGGCTGATCGCGCGATCGGGCAGGGGATTTTCCGCCCTCTGGGCCTCGAACGGGTTGGAACTGATCACCGACGGCCCGACCGGCGGTCGCGAGGCGCGCTCCTATGGGCCGCTCTGCGGCTGGGCGGCCATCGTTGGGTGCGGCAATGGCGACGCCTTCAAAGCCTTCCTCGAGCGCCTGTGCCAGACGACGGTATCCTTCGATCCCGCGCTTCGGTGCCTTGCGCTGACGCCGCCGGGTGGCCCGGCGATCTCTCTCTCCTATGCCGACGGTCTTTCGATCGCCGGCCAGCCCCGGCCGTTCACGCATGATCAGCCGCACCCGATCCTCACCCACGCCAGTGCGGCCTCCGGCGCCGGCGCTGACAGACCGTTCTACTCCTGAAAGATAGGGCTCCCGCATGAACACTACATCTGTCGACAACGCCGCCCTCCTGACGACGATCGATCGGGTGGCGACGGCTTTCAGCCGGCTCAGAGGCATCAAGGAAGGTCTGGTGACCGGAAGCTCCACCTCCGGGATCCAGTTCGACGAATGGGACTGGGAAGTCGGCGTCGGCCTCTACGGCTTCCTGCGGCGGGCCATATCCACCAATGACCGGAAGGCGCTGGAGGAGCTCGTCGCCTGGTATGCCGGCCAGATCGAACGCGGTCTGCCGCCGCGCCAGATCAACAGCACGGCGCCGATGCTGCCGCTGGCGATCCTCGTCCAGCATGTCGACCGTCCGGATTTTCGCGCGCTCGTCGAGGACTGGGCCGATTGGCTGGTCAAGGAATTGCCGAAGACCGAGGAGGGCGGCTTTCAGCACGTCGTCAAGGAGCGCCTCAACGACGGCGAATTGTGGGACGATACGCTGTTCATGGCCTGCCTGTTTCTCGCCCGAGCCGGCGTGCTCTGCGAGCGCAACGATTGGATCGACGAGGCCGTCTATCAGTTCGTGATCCACACCCGCTACCTCTCCGATCCGGTGAGCGGTCTCTGGTATCACGGCTGGACCTTCAACGGCCGGCACAATTTCGCCAATGCCTTCTGGGCGCGCGGCAATGCCTGGATCACCGTCGCCATTCCCGAGCTCTTCGATCTGGTTCCGACGCTTGGCGAAAAGGACCGGCGGTTCCTTTCGAACGTTCTCGTCAGCCAGGTGCGCTCGCTGAAGGAGTACCAGAGGCCGGACGGGATGTTCACGACCCTTCTGGACGACCCCTGGTCGCCGCTGGAAACCTCGGCCACGGCTGGCATTGCCTATGGCATATTGCGCGCCGTCGATGCCGGCATTCTCGACGATAGCGATAAGGCTTATGCGGAGCGCGCGCTTGCGGCGGTGCTGGCGCAGATCGACGAAGAAGGCATCGTTCACGGCGTCTCGGACGGCACGCCGATGGGCCATGACCTCGATTTCTACCGGCGCATCCCGAACGTGCCGACGCCTTACGGCCAGGCGCTGACCATGCTGCTGCTGACCGAAGTCATCCTCGAAAACGGTCGTCGCCAATGAGCGCTGTATCTCTCGTCGCGATTGAGGCGGTCGATGGCGACAACACGGCCCGCCTTCAGGCGGCGATCGATGCTCTATCGGCTTCCGGCGGCGGACGGCTGGAACTGCTTGCAGGCATCCACATCTGCCGGGGGCTCCGCCTTCGCTCCGGTGTCGATCTTCATCTCGCCGCCGGCGCGATCCTGCGTCCCGTTCCGGATTATAGCGCCTACGCGCATACGATTGTTTCGGTGATCGCCGAGAAGTCGGACCGTGGCATGATCGTCGCCAAGGGCGCGCAGCGGATCAGCCTGACGGGGGAAGGGCGTATCGAAGCCGGCGGCGACAGCTTCATCATCGGAGATGACGAGACGGTGGGAACTTTCACCCCCGCCGAATTCCGTCCCCGCGTCGTCGTCTTCGAGAGCTGCGACGAGGTCGAGATCAACGCGCTGCATATCAGCCGCTCGCCTATGTGGACGCTGCATTTTGTCGATTGCACCGATGTCAGAGTCCGGAACGTGACGATCGACAACGACCGCCGCCTTCCCAATACGGACGGCATCGTGCTCGACGCCTGCCGCGGCGCCGTCATCGAGGACTGCACGATATCGACGGCCGATGACGGCATCTGCCTGAAGACCAGTATCGGTCCTGATGGTGTAGCGATCGGCCGATGCGAAAATATCCTTGTCCGCCGCTGCTCGGTTCAGAGCCTCAGCTGCGCGCTGAAGATCGGCACGGAAACCCATGGCGACATCACCAATGTCGCTTTCGAGGATTGCAGTGTCTCATCATCCAACCGGGCGCTCGGCATATTTTCGCGCGACGGCGGCCGGATATCGAACGTCCGGTTTTCGCGGATCGCGGTAGAGTGCCGCGAAACGCCCGATGGGTTCTGGGGATCCGGGGAGGCGCTGACCGTTAATGTCGTCGACCGTGTCACCGAGCGCCCTGCGGGCGCCATCGGGAACCTCATCGTCGAGGACGTCAGCGGGCAGATGCAAGGGGCGATCACCGTCATTGCGGCCGCACCGGCCGGCATCCGCAACGTATCGCTGAGACGCATCGGCCTAGAACAGCGGCCGGGGCAACTCGGCACCGCTCAATCCTACGACCTGCGCCCGACCAGTGCCGATCTTGCCCCGAAGGTCGACGGCGGTGGCCGCGCAAATGCCTGGACGCGCGGCTCGGACGGGCGGGTGATCGGTCTTGAGAATTATCCGGACGGAATGCCGGCCATCTATGTGGCGGGGGTTGCCGGGATATTGATGAACGAGGTGCGGATCACGAGGCCGACACCGCTGCCGCAAGGCTGGAACGCAATTGACGTCGTCTTCGAAACGGCGGCACCCGATGGGAGTGGGGCATGGCAGAACTGAAACTTTCCAACGTCAACAAATCGTATGGCTCGGTCAAAGTCCTGCACGACGTCGAACTCGATATCAAGGACGGCGAGTTCGTTGTCTTCGTCGGTCCGTCGGGATGCGGCAAGTCGACCCTTTTGCGCGTCATCGCTGGCCTCGAAGAGGTCACGTCGGGGGCAATCGCGATCGGAGGCCGGGACGTCAGCGCACTCTCGCCGGCCGAGCGCAAGATCGCCATGGTCTTCCAGTCCTACGCGCTCTATCCGCATATGAGCGTTCGCAAGAACCTCGCTTTCGGCCTTGAAAATCTGAAGTTCAAGCGCGCCGAGATCGAGGCGCGCATTGCCGAGGCCGCCAGGATGCTGGCGATCGAACCCTATCTCGACCGGCGCCCGAAGCAACTTTCGGGCGGCCAGCGCCAACGTGTTGCCATCGGCCGGGCCATCGTGCGCGAACCGGATATTTTTCTCTTCGACGAGCCGTTGTCGAATCTCGACGCGGCGCTGCGCGTCCAGACCCGGGCTGAGATCACCAAGCTCCACCGCGAGATCAAGACGACGATGGTCTATGTGACGCATGACCAGGTCGAGGCGATGACGATGGCCGACAAGATCGTCGTGCTGCGCGCCGGGCGGGTCGAGCAGGTCGGCGCGCCGCTGGAACTCTTCGACAACCCGCGCAATCTCTTCGTCGCCGGCTTCCTCGGCTCACCGCGCATGAACATCATCAGGGGCAAGGTCTCGGCTATCGGTGAAAGCGGTGTGGCCATCGATGTCGACAACGGCGGCAAGATCGTCAGCGATGTCGACCCTGCCGGCATCGCGGTCGGGCAGGCCGTTCTTGCCGGTATAAGGCCTGCGCATTTTTCACGCGTCGGAGAGCAAGGACTGCCATTCGTCGTCCAGTATCACGAGGGCCTCGGCACCGAGACCTATGTCTACGGCAACCTTGCCGGCCACGACGAGCAGATCATCATTCATGAGGCCGGCCATTTCGCGCCCACGCAAGGCGACCTGATCTCGATCGACGCCGCTCCGGAACGGGTTCATCTGTTCGATCCCGAAAGCGGCCTGGCCTTTGGCCGGCGGCCCGGACAGGGGAGACGCTGAAGATGGCGGCGCTCAAAGCAGGTGCATTGCTGTCGCAGACAGGAGAAACGGCAATGAGGGTGGTCGAAGCCCCGATTAATGTGATTGAACGCATCTTCGGCCGCAAGCGCATGCCATGGCTGTTCCTGGCGCCGAACCTCGTTCTGTTCGCGATCTTCACGTTCCTTCCGATCGCGATTGCAGTGGGTTACGCCTTCACCGGCGGCACCAATCTTTTCGTGTCGGAGCGGCCCTTCGTCGGCCTGGACAATTTCCGGACGCTGCTTTCCTGCGGCAATTACCTGCAGCCGGGAACCTGCCAGGAATCGCTGTTCTGGACGGCGGTGTGGAATACGCTCTGGTTCGTGTCGTTCAACGTCGTCGCCACATTGCTGGTGGCGCTGATCACCGCGCTGATCCTCAACCGGGCGATTTTTGCGCGCGGCTTCTTCAGGGCGATGTTCTTCTATCCCGTCTTGCTGTCGCCCGTCGTCATCGGCCTGATCTGGAAATGGTTCCTCGATCGCAACGGGCTGCTGAACGCCTTCTTTCAGATGATCGGCGTTCCCCCGGAGATTTTCCTGCTGGATGTCGGCTGGTCGCGTTTCTTCGTCGTCGTGGTGTCGGTCTGGTTCCATATGGGCTTTTACACGCTCATCCTGCTCGCCGGCCTCCAGGCGATCCCGAAGGAACTCTACGAAGCAGCCTCCATCGACGCCGCTTCGCCGCGCCGCACGCTTTTCAGGATCACGCTTCCGCTGTTGGCCCCGAACCTGCTGGTCGTCTTCATCCTTCTGATGATCAAATCCGTGCAAATCTTCGATGAGGCGTGGGTTCTGACCAACGGCGGTGGCCCGGGCACGGCCAACAGCTTCATCGTCCAATACATCTACCAGATGGCGTTCAGCAGCGACCTTCGCCTCTTCGGACTTGCGTCGGCCGCATCGGTTCTCATGGGACTGGTGCTTCTGGTTCTCACCCTCATACAGCTGCGCCTCGGCAAGCGAATGGAGTCCTGAGATGACCAGCTCTATGAACCCGATCAGCTTCATGACGCGCACGCGCCGGGCCGGACGCATAGACATCACCGATATTCTGTCATGGGTCTGGCTGATCGGTGGAACGCTGGCGGTGCTCGTTCCCGTCGTCTGGGCGGGCCTCTCTTCGCTGAAGCCGGCGGCCGAGATCACCCGTTTTCCGCCGACGTTGCTTCCGCGCGCCGCCGTGGAGCAGACGGTGCCCGGCTTCGACAAGCCGCTCAGTCTCTGGCAGGTCACTATCGACGGTCAGCAGCGCGAAATGGCCATGGTGCGGCGCATCGGCCTCAAGGCGCAAGTGGTCGATCCGGCAAATCCGGGACCACCGGTCAGCGTCGACGTGAAGGGGATGACGCCGGTGCAGCATCTGACTATTGCCACCGAGAACTACACCGATCCGCTGACGCGCTTCAACTTCCTGACCTTCCTCAAGAATTCGGTGTTCGTCACGGTGGTTGCGACGCTGCTGACCCTCGTCGTCAATGCGATGGCGGCTTTTGCGCTGTCGAAATACAAATTTCGTGGCGACACAACTGTTTTCGTCATCATCATTTCAACCTTGATGATCCCGCTCGCCGTCGTCATGGTTCCGGCCTATCTCGTCATCGTCGGGGTCGGGCTTGCCGACAACCTCTGGGGTGTCATCCTGCCGACAGTCGCCTCTCCGACGGCCGTCTTCCTGCTGCGGCAATATATGCTGACCATACCCGATGAGCTGATCGAGGCGGCGCGCGTCGACGCGGCGAGCGAATTCTGCATTTTCTGGCGCATCATCCTGCCGCTGACGGCGCCGGCGCTGGCAGTGCTGGCGATCTTTTCGGTGCTCTGGCGCTGGAACGATTTCCTCTGGCCGCTCATCGTCCTCAACAGCCGCGAGAATTTCACGCTGCAGGTCGGTCTCAACGCATTTCAGGGAGAGTTCTCGGTGCAGTGGCACTATATCCTGGCGATGACCTTCCTCAGTCTGCTGCCTGTCACTATCGTGTTCCTGTTCCTGCAGAAATACATCACCACCGGCATCGCCGGAACAGGGATGAAGTGAAGGGCGAGGCGTGGAAATAGACCTGCGCCCAACATCGAAGAACCATACCCGTACCTCCCGGCTGAAGCGTGTCGCATCGAACGTGATTCATGCGGTGCGCTTTGGCCGTTGGTTTGGTCATGGTTCCGAAGGTCTGCGTCATCCAGGCACTGCTGGCAAAGGTATCACAAAACAGTTTCAAACAGCGGGATCAAGGCCGCGCCGATTGCGCCTGGGGCATCGATGATCTGTGCCACCGCAAGGCTGGGAACGTCGCGCAACACGCCGTGCCGAGGCAGATTGTTGAATTCGGTCCGTTCGATAAGCATTCTCGCGAGTGAATGCGGAAGCTCGCCGCCAAGGACGATCAGTGCCGGGTCGAATATCGCGCTGATCGCATTGATGGCGCGATTGTGGGCCGGAGTGACGCGGTCGACCCATTCGCGAACGCCATCCCAATCCACCAGGTTTTCGTTCTTCAGATCCTTGAGGGTCAAGTCGGAGCGACCTTTGCTGCGTAGGTATTCAAGCAATTGGCCGAGTGCAGGACGGTCGCCGTAATCCTGACGCGCGAAGAGAACGGAGAATTCACCGGCGTTACCGAAACTGCCGCGAAACGGCATGCCCCCGGAAACCAGGCCGCCGCCATAGCCATGAAGATGAGCGATATAAGCGAAATCCGCGGCATCACGGCCAACGCCGAAGATCGCTTCCGCCAAAGCTGCGGTCCTGGTGGCATTGTCTGCCCAGACCGGCAAGCCGAGCTGCTTCCCAAGCAAAGGCGCTAGGTCGATCAATGACCAATGAGCGAGCGGCAGAGGACAATTGAAGGCCGTTTCCAGCATACGGTGGCCGGCGACCGCCAGGCCGACGCCGAGAATGTCGCGGCGTTTGGCGCCCCGGCGAGCCAGAATGTCTTCGACCGCCGCTTCGATCTGTTCCAGCTCAGCCGACAGCGAAGTGCCCGCCTGCTGGATTTCCAAGTTTTCCAATGGTTCCCCAAAGCCCATGAGGCAAAGGCCGATCGAGCCGACGTTGACGGAGATTCCAAGTGTCAGACACCAGTCCTTTCGAAGGGTCAGCTCCGGGCTGGGCGGACCTGACCGTCGGCCTTCAGAATGCGAAAAGACGATCATTCCTCGCTCATGAAGCCGTGCGACGATCCTGTGCAGGGATTGCTGGGTGAGATCGAGCGGCTCGGTCAGGTCGGAGCGCTCGATCCCTGGGGATTTCCAGATCAGCCGCAAGAGGTCCCGTTCGTTGCGGGACGCCACTCGGGCCGGTTGTGCATCTCGCAAAAAATGCGCGGCAACATGTTTTAGCGGATCATACTTCATTTGCAGTTCGTTTTGATTTACACTGTGAGTGTGAAGCAGATTGCAGGTGCATGTTGCTTCTGTCAAATGAGGGGATTCGATCCCCTGTTTGCCGAGCTTGCTTACCTCATCAAGATTGGCCAAGCCAGCCGAGATGAGTGCATTTCAGGGACTCGAAGAGCGGGTCCGTGCGTTTGGAGGAACCCATTCGCCATCACTGCAAGCTCGAGCGAGATGGAACGCTCGGCCTTGCGGCAGGCGGGTGCTGAAAGAGAGGATCGAGCAACATGATTTCCTCGCGATACGAGAATACGGCGCGCGCTCCTGAGCGCGAGAATTATGGGTTCGCACCGATGCATCAAGGCCGCGACTTCGAGTCGATGGTTCAAACACTGTCGGCGGGTTATGGGGTTTTCGCCGCACAGCCGCTAGGCAACGATCGAATCTTCCCCTGGGCGGCAGACTTGAGAAGAGGCAATGGATTTACGGTTCTTCACTCCGTCTTTCAAAGTTCTTGGACAGTTCGAACGCTCAATGAGACGCCGCAACACCTTGCCTTCTACCTTCCGCATACCGGATCCTTTCGGGTGTCCATTGGAAAAAGGTCGGTTGAAAGTGGAGCGGGTCACCTTCTCATGGCCAATAATCATGAGGCCGATGATCGTTTCGTCCAAGGTCCGCACACTTCGGATGTACTCTTCCTCGACTGGGGAGTCGTGAAGCGAATGCTCGTTTCACTTATGGAAACACCGCTCTCCGAGTCGCTCGACCTTGAGCCCGTTCTGGATCTTGCGACACAGTCGGGCCAGCTTATCGGCAATCTGGTACAGACAATCGTCCAGGGTATGCGCAACGGCGGTCCGCTTTTGTCCTCCCCTCTCGCCATGGCGACGATGAGCGAGACCCTCGCTCACCTCGTGATCCGATTTGGCCACCACCGCCTTTCAGGTCAAATGGAAAAAAAGAAAATATCGCTGGTTGCGCCTTGGCATGTCCGACGGGCCATCGACTATATGCATGCCAAGATCGCCGAGCCTCTCACCATGGCGATGGTTGCGGATAATGTCGGCGTTTCACTTCGCGCGCTGCAGACGGGATTCAAAGCTTTCAGGGGGACTTCTCCGGCCTGTTATCTGCGCTCCATCCGGCTGCAGGCAGCCCGCGAACAACTGCGGGATCCAACAAACCAACGATCCGTCCGCGAGATCTGCGCGATATGGGGTTTTGCGCATGCGGGCAGGTTTTCCATCATCTACCGCGGCACCTTTGGCGAGAGCCCGCGGGATACGCGACTGCGGGCAGAGCGTTTGCGTTAATTCAAGCCTTTGGGATTCTGAGGCCTTCCGACAGGTTCTTGACGCGGCGGCGCGACGCTGCGGCGCAGGACGAGATGGCATCCGAGTTCCAGGCGATGGGCCGGGCGCTGCGGGTCGTTGGCGATCAGCCTTTGTTCGATGAGTGCCAGTGCGGCGGCGCCGAGCTTGTCGGTAGGAACGCTGACCGTTGAAAGCGGCGGACGGCTGAATTCGCCGGGGACGATATCGTCGAAGCCCAGCACAGAGATCGCTTCCGGCACGCCTATGTCGCGATCGGCCAATGCCTTCAGGCAGCCGAGCGCCAGATTGTCGGCCGCGCAGAAGACGGCGGTCGCCCCTTTCAGCGTAGGATCGCGGTCGAGCAACGCATTGATGGCAGCCTCGCCGTGTCTCGGCTCATATCCCTCGGCCTCCAGAATCATATCGTCCGGCACGGGAAGCTGGGCGGCGAAATAGGCATCGGAAAAGCCGTCATATCTCCGCTGGATCGTCGTGCGGCCCTTCCAGGTCAGGTGCAGGATGCGGCGATGCCCGAGCGCCAGCAAGTGCGCGATGCCGAGCCTTGCTCCGAAGCGGTTTTCGGGTGTCACCGTATCGACCAGCATAGCGGGATCCTCGCCGTTGACGATGACGACCGGCATGTCAGGGGAGGCGAGGCTGCGGATGAGTTCCGGCTGATCGTCGTTCAGGACCACGATGCCGTCGGCACGCTCCGAAAGCGCGATCTGCCTGACATGAGCGCCGTCGATGCGCCGTCCGGTGCTGACGAAGGGTACGATCCGGATGCCGCGACGCTCGCACTCCCTTCGAAGACCGTTGAGGATCGTCCAGCTCACTAGGTTAAGGTCGCTCTCCGGCGCGGCATCATCGGGAATGGCGAGAAGCAGAACGCGCAGCGCCGCAATCGTCGCCTTCTTTCGCCGGCGGTCGAGGTAACCCAAGCGTTTGGCCGAATCCAGAACCCGTTCGCGCACTTCTATCGTCAGCGGCGCGGTTCCGTTCAGAGCGTGCGAGGCCGTGCTCAGCGATACATCAGCGTCGCGCGCGACATCCTTGAGATTGACTTTGCGTTCCACTTTATTCCGTCGCGAATTGAGGTCGTGCCTTCGAAGGCACAAGCTAACTCGATGTTTTCACATAAAAACTTCAGAAAATCTACGTGCGCTGCAGCCTATTTTTCCTCTTTCGGCGAAAACCGGCCGCAGCGCTGCCGCAAATGAGCGATGATCGCGGGCGCTGGAACCATCAGTGAGGCTTGGCGAGCAAGCCGTTGAACAGCAGGTCGAAATAGGTCCGCAGGAAGGCCTCCTTGTTGGGAGTGGGCACGCGGCGGTCGTCGAATATCAGTCGCAGAACCGTCGTCGTCAGGATGGGCGCGACCACGATGTCGGAAAATTCCACCGGAACCTGACGAAACTCCCCCGAGGCCATGCCCTCCAGAATGAGAGCGTCGATCTTGGCGATGATCGGCGCAATGAACTGATCGTGGTGGCGATCGATCAGGTCGGGAAAGCGCTGTCCCTCCGAAATGACGAGTCGCGTTAACTCGCGCGTCGCGCGGTCCTCGGGAATTTGCTCGTAGAAGAGTCCCAGAATTGAAACCAGTCTGTCGGTAGCGCTGCCGCTGAGCCGATCGGCGATCACGACCAGTTCCTGAAACGGCACGGAGAAGTGGTTGATCATCGCTTCGAATAGCTTTTCCTTGGTTTCGAAATAGACGTAGACCGTGCCCTTGGTGACGCCGACCCGCTCGGCGATGTCTTCGACCCTCGTTCCGGCAAAACCGCTTCTGACGAATTCCTCGAAAGCGGCATCCAGGATCTGGATGGGTCGCAGCGCTTTCTGTTCTGCGCGTGTGAGTTTCTTCTGAGCTGCCATTTTTCTCGCCTTCCTTTGTCGTGCGCGCCCTCGTTCCCTCCGGCGCAAAGTTTCATTGACTAATGCGTCAGTCAATTATATAGGAGCTGCCGTTGAGAGCAAGAGGTCTATTATGAGAACCATTCAGGTCGCCGCAGCGATCGTATGCGCCATCGGTCTCGGGTCATGCAGTGATGACAGCCGACCGGCCGGACCAACCCCGCGGCAGGTCGGTGTTGTCGTCGCCAAGCCTGAGCCGCTGGTCCAGGGCGGTGCGATCACGGGAGAAGTCCGCGCCCGCGTTCAGACCGATCTGTCCTTCCGCGTCAGCGGCAAGATCGTCGAACGGCTGGTGGAAATCGGGCAGTCCGTGAAGGCGGGTCAGCTTTTGGCCCGCATCGATCCGGAAGAGCAGAAGGCCGATCTGGACGTGGCGGCGGCCAATCTTCAGTCGGCGCAAGCGCAGCAGACCCAGGCGCAGCTGGCATTCGATCGCCAGCAGAGCCTGTTTCGAACGCAGGTGACGACCCGCGCTGCGCTCGATCAGGCGCAGGAGGCGCTTCTGACGGCCCGGGCATCGACGAAGTCGGCGCAGGCGCTTTTCGAAACCGCCCAGGACACCCTGTCCTACACCGAGCTGAAGGCGGACGTCGACGGGGTGATCACCGCCCGCAATGCCGAGGTCGGGCAGGTGGCGCAGGCCGCTCAGGTCGTCTTCACCCTTGCTCATGACGGCGACCGGGACGCCGTCTTCGAGGTGGTCGAAAGCGCCTTCCTGCGCCCGATCGCAGGCGACGGGACCGTGGCCCTCCTTTCGGACCCGACACAAAAGATCACGGCGAAGGTTCGCGAGATTTCGCCGACGATCGATTCCTCCACCGGCACCATCAAGGTCAAGGTCGCGATCTCGAGCGACGCTCCCATTCCGCTGGGCGCTCCCGTCGTCGGAAGATTCAACTACGTCTCCCAGGACGTCATCCAGCTTCCCTGGTCGGCAATGACCGCCAAGGACGGCAAGCCAGCCGTCTGGATAGCCGATCCCGCATCGTCAGAGGTCTCTGTGCGGGCCGTCGATGTCACCGGCTACGAGACCGGCAGCTTTATCGTGAAATCGGGCGTGTCGGCAGGAGAGGTCGTGGTGACTGAAGGAACAAAGTTCCTCAGGCCCGGTGAAATCGTTTCTTATGTCAAGGAAGCTTCCAAGTGAGTATTCGTCCCAAGATAGTCGCACTAATGATGGGTACGGCCCTGATCTCCTCCTGCACGCGGCAAGAGGATAACAACGAAGAAGCGCCGCGTCCCGTGCTGTCGATGACAGTCACGCAGACGCCTGCCACCAGTCTCAGCCTGACCGGTACAGTCGAGCCGACGCTCGAGACCGAGCTCGGCTTTAGGATTCTCGGGCGGATGATCGCCCGCAACGTCAATGTCGGAGATGTCGTCAAGAAGGGCGATGTCGTCGCAGCCATCGATCCGCTGGCGCTGGAGCTTGCCGTGCGCAGCTCCCAGTCCGATGTGGAAAACAGCGACGCCCAGTTGAGGAACGCGGTGACCACCGAGCAGCGCCAGCGCGCGCTGGTGGAATCGCGCTCCGGTACCGAAGCCTCGCTCGAAGAGGCCGAGCTGGCGAGACGATCGGCCTCGGCCGCGGTCGCCAAGGCGCAGGCCAATCTCGACAAGGCCAATGAGCAGCTCGGCTATGCGCAGCTTCGCGCGGAATTCGACGGTGTGGTGACGGCGGCCTCGGCCGAGGTCGGGCAGGTGGTATCAGCCGGCCAGACGGTCGTGACCATCGCGCGGCCGGACAAGCGCGACGCCGTGGTCGACGTGCCGCAGGGCACTGCCCAGAAACTGAAGATCGGCGCGCCCTTCGAAGTGACGCTGCAGCTCGATCCCGCAATTCGTGCGTCAGGGGTCGTGCGCGAGATCGCGCCGGAGGCGGACGCCTCCACTCGCACGAGCCGAACGAAGATCGCGCTTACCGATCCGCCGGAGGCCTTCAGGCTCGGTGCCGTTATATCAGCCTCGGCCACCATTGCCGCCGATCCGGAGATCGTGCTGCCGTCTTCGGCAATCCTTGCCGGCGCCGAGGGCCCGAGCGTCTGGATCGTCGACGTGCCCGGCAAGAAGGTATCGCTGCGCCGCGTGAAGATTGACGGCGACGTCGTCGAAGGCGGCAGCGTCCGCATCGCAGAGGGGCTTGCCCCCGGAGACAGGGTGGCCGTGGCAGGCGTGCATAAACTTGAAGATGGCCAGGCCATCAGGATCGACCAGGAGATCAGCCAGTGAAGTCCTTCAACCTTTCCGACTGGGCGCTCAAACACCGTTCGCTCGTCTGGTACTTCATGATCGTCTTCATTCTCGCCGGCGCCTTCTCCTATTTGAACCTCGGCCGCGAGGAAGACCCGAACTTCACGATCAAGACAATGGTGATTACGGCGCAGTGGCCCGGCGCTTCCGCCGAAGAGATAACGCGGCAGGTGACGGACAGGATCGAAAAGAAGCTTCAGGAATTGGAGTCGCTTGACTACACCAAGAGTGAGACCGTCGCTGGCCAGACGACCGTCTTCGTCGAACTGCTGCCGACCACCAAGGCTGGGGATGTCGCGCCGACCTGGCTGCGCATCCGCAACATGATCGCCGACATTAAGGGAGATTTTCCGAGCGGTGTCGTCGGACCTTTCTTCAACGATCGCTTCGGCGACGTGTTCGGAAACATCTACGCCTTCACGAGCGATGGGCTGACCCAGCGGCAGCTTCGCGACCTCGTGGAAAACGCCCGCTCCGAGGTTCTGACCGTGCCCAATGTCGGCAAGGTCGATGTGGTCGGCGCTCAGGATGAAGCGATTTACCTCGAATTCTCCACGCGCCAGATCGCAGCACTCGGCATCGACCAGCAGTCGGTGATCAGCACCCTGCAGGCGCAGAACGCCGTTACCCAGTCCGGCTTTGTCGATGCCGGGCCGGAGCGTATCGCCTTGCGGGTGAGCGGACAGTTCACCTCCGAGGAAAGCCTGCGGTCGATCAACCTTCGCATCAACGACCGCTTCTTTCCGCTGACCGACGTCGCCACGATCAAGCGCGGTTATGTCGATCCGCCGTCGGCGCTGTTCCGCTTCAATGGCGAACCGGCGATCGGACTTGCGATCGGCATGAAGCAGGGCGCCAATCTGCTGGAGTTCGGCGAGGCGCTGGACGCGCAGATGAAACGTATCGTTGCCGATCTTCCGATCGGCGTCGATGTCCACCGCGTTTCCGATCAGCCGGCCGTCGTCGACGAAGCGGTTTCGGGCTTCACCCGCGCGCTCTTCGAAGCGATCGCTATCGTGCTTGTCATCAGTTTCATCAGCCTCGGCTTGCGCGCCGGCATGGTGGTGGCGATTTCCATCCCTCTTGTGCTCGCCATCACCTTCGTGGTGATGGAATATTCCGGCATCTCGCTGCAGCGTATTTCGCTCGGCGCGCTCATCATTGCGCTCGGACTGCTCGTCGACGACGCCATGATTGCCGTAGAGATGATGGTGGCCCGTCTGGAAGCGGGCGACGATCTCAAGAAAGCCGCCACTTACGTCTATACATCGACGGCTTTTCCGATGCTGACGGGAACGCTCGTCACCGTCGCGGGCTTCATTCCCGTTGGTCTCAACAACAGCGCCGCAGGCGAATTCACTTTCACGCTTTTCGTGGTCATCGCGGTTTCGCTGGTTGTCTCCTGGATCGTGGCGGTGCTGTTCACGCCGCTTCTCGGCGTCACCATCCTGCCGAAGACCATGAAGTCGCATCACGAGAAGAAGGGCCGCTTCGCCTCCTTCTTCTCCTGGCTTCTGGGGCTGGCGATGGGCTGGCGCTGGATCACCATCGCGCTCACCGTCGCCGTGTTCGGCCTCTCGGTCGTCGGCATGGGGCTGGTGCAGCAGCAGTTCTTCCCGAACTCGGACAGGACCGAGCTCGTCGTCGACTGGAACCTGCCGCACAACAGCTCGATCGCCGAGACCAACAGGCAGATGGCCAAGTTCGAAAAGGAGATGCTGGCCGGCAACAAGGACATCGATCACTGGACCACTTATGTCGGCCAGGGCGCGCCGCGCTTCATCCTCTCCTTCGATGTGCAGACGCCTGATGTCTCGTTCGGACAGACGGTGATCGTCACCAAGGGGCTTGACGTGCGCGACAAGGTGCGGGCGGACCTGCAGGGCTATCTGACGAAAACCTTTCCCGGCACCGACGCCTTCGTCAAGCTCCTCGATATCGGCCCTCCGGTGGGCAAGCCGGTCCAGTACCGGGTCAGCGGCCCCGATATCCAAAAGGTGCGTGACATCTCCCAGCAATTTGCCGGCATCGTCGGTACGCATCCGCTTCTCGCCAACATGGTCCTGGACTGGAACGAGCCCTCCCGCGTCGTCAAGGTCGATGTGCTGCAGGACAAGGCGCGCCAACTCGGCGTCTCCTCCGAGGATATCGCCACCGCCCTTAACGGCATCGTCGAAGGCTCGACGGCGACGCAGATCCGCGACGACATCTACCTGGTCAATGTCATCGGGCGGGCCAGGGCATCGGAGCGCGGTTCCATCCAGACGCTGCAGAACCTTCAACTTTCCACCTCCAACGGCAAGGTCGTGCCGCTCTCAGCCGTCGCCAATTTCCGCTACGAGCTCGAGCAACCGACGATCTGGCGTCGCGACCGGCAGCCCACCATCACGCTCAAGGCAGCCGTTATCGGCTCGACGCAGCCGGCCACGATCGTCGACCAGTTGAAGCCGAAGGTGGAAGAATTCCAGAAGAGCCTGCCCGTGGGATACAAGGTGGAAATCGGCGGCGCGGTCGAATCCAGCGCCGAGGCGCAAGGGCCGATCGCGGCGGTCGCTCCGATGATGCTGTTCGTAATGGCGACGATCCTGATGATCCAGCTGCAGAGCTTCAGCCGCCTGTTCCTGGTCTTTGCGGTGGCTCCGACGGCTCTAATCGGTGTGGTTGCGGCGCTGTTGCTGAGCCATGCGCCGATGGGCTTCGTCGCCATCCTCGGCGTGCTGGCGCTGATCGGCATCCTGATCCGCAACTCCGTCATCCTCGTCGTGCAGATAGAGCATCTGCGCGCCGAAGGTGTCCCGGCCTGGCAGGCCGTCATCGAGGCGACCGAACATCGCATGCGGCCGATCATGCTGACGGCAGCGGCCGCCACCCTCGCGCTGATCCCGATCTCGCGCGAGATATTCTGGGGACCGATGGCTTACGCCATGATGGGCGGCATCGTCGTCGGAACCGCGCTCACCCTGCTGTTCCTGCCGGCGCTCTACGTCGCGTGGTTCAGGATCCCGAGGGATGAAGGCGCCCAGGCCGGTGCCGCGGCAGAGGCGTGAGGAAGCTAGTGGCTATTTCATGCCGCCGTGGCTGCAACACGGACTGGAACGCAATGCGTGGGATGGCACAAGCGATTGCCATCCCACGCGGGAGCAGGAATCGCACTCCGAGTGACGACATGGGCAAAACCACACTCGTGACCGCCAGCGACCTTTGGAAGAATGGATCGATGGCGGAGCGGCATTCCCGAGAGGTGTCGAAGGGAACTCCTGCTGGTCCGCCGAGCATCGCTGCGGCCATCACCGTTGGCATCGCCCTGGCGATGCTTGGCGGCTGCGCCACGCGGCCATCGCCGGATGTCCTGCAACCCGTGCATCTCGATAAGCCCGTTTCGCTGAACAAGCAGGTTCATGGCGAGAAGGCCCCGGATCGGGTGAGGGTCCTCGCCGCCACGAATCGAACCCCCGACAGAGTGCGCGGCGGTTTCGGCAGCGCATGGGCCGAGACGCTCACCTATGAGGAGTATGAGTTTTCGGTTCCTCCCGACCGAAAGGATACCGCGATCACCTATCCGACCGCGACGCCGGATCCCGAGCGGCAATTTGCCGTCATCGAGCGCGAGCAACTGCCGAAGGATGCCTTCGTGCAACAGGCGCTCGGTTCCGTGCAGGCCGACGGCACCGTTGGCATCTTCGTGCATGGCTACAACTACAGTTACCAGGAGGCGCTTTACCGCACCGCGCAGATCGCCGCGGATGCGAATATACCGGGTGCCCCGATTCTGTTCTCCTGGCCTTCGGCCGCGGCGGTCGCCGGCTATGTCGCCGACCGCGATGCGGCCCTGTCTTCGCGCACCGAACTCGCCTCGCTCGTCACGTCGCTCTCGGCTTCGGGCAAGGTGAAGCGTATTGTCCTTTTCGGACACAGCATGGGCGGGTTTCTGGTCATGGAAACGGTGCGCCAGCTCAAGCTGCAGCATCGCGACGATGTCATCGGCAAACTGGCGGTGTTGCTTGCCGCCCCCGACATCGATGTCGACGTTTTCCGCGCCCAGCTGAAGGACGTCGGGCGGATGCCGATCCCGATATCGCTTCTCGTTTCGAAGGACGACCGGGCGCTCGTGGCCTCGAGTTTCATCGCCGGAGAGCGGCCGCGCGTCGGGCGCCTTGATATCGACGATCCCGTCGTCGAGGAGGCTGCCGTGAAGGAAAGGCTTCGGGTCATCGACATCACGTCGATCCAAGCGTCCGACGGGCTGGGGCACGACCGCTACGCATCGCTCGCCAGGTTCGGCGCGCAGCTCGCCTCCTTCGAGAGCGGCAGGCGTTCGACCGCTGGTGACGTCGGCGCTTACGTCTTCGACGCCGCAGGTGCCGCGGTTGCAAGCCCGTTTCGCCTGGCTGGGCGTGTCGTCGGCTCACAGTGAACGCTTTCGCCAAGGACCGATCCGGCTCCGGCGATGGCTAATTCTCAGGCATCGCCAAGAGATGTGCATAATGTGACTATTAAATTGTCAGATGCACAAAGGAGGAGCAGACTTCCGGCTGTGGTCGATTTGACCTCAGGGATATGGGAGGGCATTCATGAGCATTCGAAATCCGTCTCCCTCGTTGTACAACGAGGATCTTGCACCCGCCGAGGAGCGTAAATGGGGTGCATTCAGTATCTTTAACGTCTGGACATCCGACGTTCACAGCCTGTGGGGCTATTATCTGGCGGCGAGCCTGTTCCTGCTGTGCGGCAGCTTCGTCAATTTCGTCATCGCTATCGGCATCGGATCGCTGGTCATTTTCGTGTTGATGAGCTTGGTCGGCAATGCCGGCGTGCGCACCGGCGTACCTTTTCCGGTGCTGGCTCGCGCCTCCTTCGGCACATTCGGGGCGAATGTTCCGGCCCTTGTCCGGGCCGTGGTCGCCTGCTTCTGGTACGGGGCGCAGACCGCCGCTGCATCCGGCGCCATCGTCGCCTTGCTGATCCGCAACGACAGCCTGCTCGCCTTTCATCAGAACAGCCATATGCTCGGCCACTCGACCCTCGAACTCATCTGCTATGTGATCGTCTGGGCGCTGCAGCTGCTGATCATTCAGCGGGGGATGGAAACGGTTCGCAAGTTCCAGGATTGGGCCGGTCCGGCCGTCTGGATCATGATGCTGATCCTTGCGGTCTATCTGGTCGTCAAATCAGGCACCTTCTCCTTCGGTGCCGAAATTCCGCGCGACGTGCTGATCGAAAAGACCAAGGATGCCGGCGTGCCGGGCGAGCCAGGCTCGGTCGCAGCGCTTGCCGCCGTGTCCGCCACCTGGATCACCTATTTCGCGGCGCTCTACCTGAACTTCTGCGATTTCTCGCGTTACGCAACGAATGAAAAGGCGCTCAGGAAAGGCAATCTTTGGGGGCTGCCGATCAATCTCCTGGCATTCTGCCTCGTCGCAGGTGTGACGACCACCGCCGCCTTCACCGTCTACGGGGAGGTCCTGCTGCATCCGGAAATGATATCGGCGAAATTCGAAAGCTGGTTCCTGGCGCTGCTTGCGGCGCTGACATTTGCGATCGCAACGCTCGGCATTAACGTCGTGGCGAATTTCGTGTCGCCGGCCTTCGACTTCGCCAATGTCTTCCCACGCCAGATCAACTTCAAACGCGGGGGATATATCGCCGCAATGATCGCTCTCGTGCTTTACCCGTTTGCCCCCTGGGAGACAGGTGCGGCGCATTTCGTCAATTTCATCGGATCGACCATGGGACCGATCTTCGGCGTCATGATGGTGGACTACTATCTCATCCGCAAGAGCCAGCTGAACGTCGAGGCGCTTTACCATGAGAATGGCGAGTTCCGCTTCCAGAACGGATGGCACGGCAATGCCTTCATCGCATTCGCGGTCGGCGCGCTTTTCTCCTCGATCCTGCCGACCTTCACCAGCATCCTGCCGGATTGGTGGGGTACCTATGGCTGGTTCTTCGGCGTCGGAATCGGCGGGGCGATCTATTTCGTGCTGAGAATGGGCGCGCGGCGCAATCCAGCCTTCGCGTCATGACAAACGAAGGGCGCCCGGCATTGCCGCGCGCCCTTTATCGACTCCTGTTGCCGATAGTTCAGCGGCGTGCGGCAACCGCATGCACCGTTGCGCGGGCCATTGGTTGTTCCATTGTTCTAGCGGTGGAGCGAAGGGCTGAGGATTGGCTAGATGCGGCGTCGTCGAGCCTGAACTGGCTGATGAGTTCGCGCAGCGTCTGGGCCTGCTGGGCTAGCGAATCGGAGGCAGCGGTCGATTGTTCCACCATGGCCGCGTTCTGTTGCGTGGTCTGATCCATGCGATTGACGGCGACGTTGACTTCGCTGAGGCCGACCGACTGCTCTTTCGCCGAGGTGGCGATCGAATCCATATGGTGATTGATCTGGCTGATGAAGCCACCAATGGTCTTCAGGGCCTGGCCGGTGTCGCGCACAAGCTTGACACCGCTTTCCACCTCTTTCGACGAGTTCTGGATAAGACCCTTGATCTCCTTGGCAGCCGTTGCGGAACGCTGCGCAAGTTCGCGCACCTCCTGGGCGACGACGGCAAAGCCCTTGCCGGCCTCGCCGGCTCTTGCCGCTTCCACGCCGGCATTCAGCGCGAGAAGATTGGTCTGGAATGCAATTTCATCGATGACACTGATGATGTTGGAAATCTGCTGAGACGAGGTTTCGATCCGCCCCATTGCCTCCTCGGCGTGGGACACGACCTCGGCGGAGATCCCGGCGCTGCGATTTGCCTCGGTGGCGACCGTGCGCGTCTCCTCGGTTCGCTTGCTGGAGTTCGACACATTCGCCGTGATCTCTTCCAGCGCAGCCGCGGTTTCTTCGAGCGACGCTGCCTGCTCCTCCGTGCGTTTTGAAAGATCGCCCGCACCTGAGGAGATCTCCCGCGAGCCTTCGTCGATCGTGCCGATGCTTTCGGAAATCGCTCGAAGCGTTGTGCCAAGCTGCGTGACAGACTGGTTGAAGTCACGGCGCAGCGCCTCGAAGTCGGGTGCGAAGGCCTCGTTGAGCTGGAAGGCCAGGTCGCCTGCGGCCAACCGCTTTAGACCGGCGGCGAGGCCCGAGGTGGCGATGCGTAGCCGCTCCGAGGCGTCGGCTTCGGCCTGCCTCTGTGCGGCAACGCGGTCGGTCTCCGCTCTATTGCGATTCTCCTCGGCTTCCATCGCCATCCGCTTGTTGGTGATCGCGGCCTGGCGGAAGATTTCGACCGCCTCCGCCATCGACCCGATTTCGTCGGCGCGGTCGGCGAACGGGATCTCCGAACCGGTGTCCCCGTCGGCCAGCCGTCGCATCGAAGCGGTGATGCCGGTAATCGGATTGGCGATGCTCTTCAGCACGAAGGCGACAGCGCCGAGAACGAGCAATCCGGCAACACCGATCGTTGCAAGCAGGTAGAATTCTATGGAGGCGAAGGTCT
This sequence comes from Rhizobium sp. NZLR11, assembly GCF_019685115.1. Classification (NCBI taxonomy): domain Bacteria; kingdom Pseudomonadati; phylum Pseudomonadota; class Alphaproteobacteria; order Hyphomicrobiales; family Rhizobiaceae; genus Rhizobium; species Rhizobium sp. NZLR11. The sequence goes on from NZ_JABDWD010000012.1 coordinate 99,768, forward strand.
CCTTGCTGAGGTCGGCAGCCTTCTTGCTGCCACTGACGTTCAACTCGACCAGGGCCGCTGTGGCTTCCTTGAGCTTGTCCGAATAGGAGCGCATCTCCCCGCCGAGATATTTCCCGGCTTCTTCGGTCTTGTTGGCGCGGGAAAGATCAAGCAACTGCGCGCTACTGGCGATGTAGCCTTCGACGCTTTCCTCGATCGTCTTGATCAACTCGCGCTCGTGGTCGGATGAAGCCAGAGGAAGGTAGGCGTCCGCCGATTTGCGAATCGCATCCTCGGCGACCTTGATGGCCTCTTCGCGTGTTTTCTTTTCCGCCTCCGTCTGCGCAATGATGTGATCGCGGTAAACGAGGCGCAAATTCGTCATGGCGAGATTGATCGCCTGGGAAGCCTGTACGCTCGGCAACCAATTACTGGCAATCTCTTCCGTCGATCCGTTCGTCTTCCGAAGACCATCGACCGCGAGATAGGCGACAAGGCCGAAAAGAAGAGCTATGACACTGAAAATCAACAGCAAACTTGATTTGATGTTTGGGCGGCGCATTGAAAGTCCTCGATCGAACTTCCGGCTTCTGACCGGACTGGATGAGGAGTTTCTAACAAAAACAATTTAACGATTTGCTCAATATGTAAAACGCCGTTTACCACCTTTTTGGAAAGCCTATGTCGCTTTTGCGCTCAGGGGGCTGTCTACGCACGCCACTACGCTCTCAACTGGCTGATCGGCTACATGGATCAGGACTGGGACGATATTTCCACGGATACGTGATTGCACGCGCCTTGCCACGATGAAGGCGCTGGGTCAGCCCTCCACATCGAGGCAGATGCATGTTTTACGAAATAGCATTATGATGGGCTGACCGCCTGACCGGCAGACGGATGGCTGCGGATATGTGATCCGTGCGGGAGTGGAGGACGGCAGGATTTGGAACAGCTGAAGAATCTGGACAGCATTTCCCCGCGGGCCGGCAGCGGTTCGACATCGCCGCCCTATGAACGTCCCGGCGTCGTGGCTGCTGCCGTTTACCAGCATGGGCAACGCATTCGCGACATCAGGATAGAAGAGGCCGGTGAATGGCGAGGCCGGGAGAATGCCGTCGTCTGGATCGGCCTGCACGAGCCGGATGAAGTGCTGCTGCACCAGGTCCAGGCCGAGTTCAATCTCCATGCCTTGGCGATCGAGGACGCGGCACAGCCCCACCAGCGACCGAAGCTGGAGACCTATGGGGACGCAATGTTCATCGTTGCCCGGACCGCCCATATGAAGGATGACGAAATCGTCTTCGGCGAAACGCATTTGTTCGTCGGTCGCGGTTATGTCGTCTCGGTCCGCCACGGGGACTCGTCCTCGTACCTGGCGGTGCGGCAGCGGTGCGAGGCGACGCCGACGGCGCTGGCCCACGGCGAGAATTATATTCTTTATTCCATCCTGGATTTCATCGTCGACAACTACATGCCGGTGATCGAGGTCGTGCAGGAGGAGGTCGAAAAACTTGAAGATCTGGTGCTGCGCGAACAGCTGGCAAAGTCCGACATCGAACGGCTTTACCTCTTACGCCGCAAGCTTCTGCGGCTGCGCAATGCCGTGGTGCCGCTCGTCGACGTCTGCCGGCGATATGAGCATGTCGATCTTCCCGGCATGGATCCGACGCTGCAATCGCTGTTTCGCGATGTGACCGATCATGTGCGCCGGGTCCAGGAGGATATCGACGCGCTGCGCGAGGTGCTGGCCTTCGCCTTCGAGGCCAGTGTGATGATCGGCCAGACGGAGCAGACGGCGATTGCCCGCAAGCTTGCCGCCTGGGCGGCGATCCTCGCCGTTCCCACCGCGATCGCCGGTATCTACGGCATGAATTTCAGCGATATGCCGGAACTGAAATTCCAGTATGGCTATTTCTTCGTGCTGGGTGTCATTGCCGTCTTGTGTCTGGGTCTGTTCGGTTTTTTCCGCCGAAGGAAGTGGCTGTAATTGCCAGAGGCGCGTCACCGCAGCGCGCGCAGCAGCCGATCTCGATGTTTGCTGATGTAGTCGATGTCGTTTAGATACAGCCGATCGTCTCCTGCGGCCACGTCCTCCACGAAGGTCTCGTCTCCGGCCGAGGCCCTTGTTTGCATGAAATTCACGAGCGCCTGAAGCCGCCTGCAGATCGTCTCCGGCAGCTGGCGCCGCTCTTCTGCCGTCGTGCCGTAAGCCATGCAGAAGATTTCCGTCCGCCGCAGCTGCTCATCAAGGCCTGATATCACGCCGGGATTGGAAGGATCGGACAAGGGCCCCCAGCGGTAAACAGCATAGGCCAGATCCCATAGGCGCGGCGCGGGATGGGCGGCGTCGAAATCGATGACCCCGACAGCCTCATGTTCTGCGGTTGCGACATTGTAAGGCGCATAATCTCCGTGGCAGACGATCTCGCGCGGTTCCTGCGGCGGCAGCATCCATGTCTGGACCTCGCCATCCCTTGCCAGAAACCCTTGAGACGCCGAGTGAAAATCGCGCAGAAGCCTGGCCGCGGAAATCAGCATGGTCTCTGATCCGACAAATGGGTCACGCAAGTCTTCCCAGACGCGCCCGGAGACGTAGCTGACGATCTCCTGGCCTTCCCCTGTGATGTCGATCGGCACCGGCGCTCCCAGAAAGTCTCTGGTCCTGAGATGGCGCAAAAACCGATGAACCGTCGGCGTCCATACGCCTGATGGTCTGATGACGGTGTTGCCGTCACGCCAGATCTGCCCGGCTCGCCCGCCCTCCAATGGTTTCACGTCATGGTCTCCTGCATGCTATCCCCTATGCGTGATTCCGTTTTTCGATATGGGCCTGAACCGTGGCGCCAAGATTTGTCTCGTGGCAGTTCCGGTAGAATGTCACCGTATCCAAAGGCATCCCGTCGGGAATGATGACGAAATCTTCAAGCCGGAAGTCGCTTGAGCGGCTGAGTTGTCCATCCGCCAGTTGGTTTTCGCTCAACCCATCGACACGATCGGCCAAGGCTTCGAAATAGACGAGGTTCGCATTCACCGTTGAAGGTGAAGACGTCTGGCCATGCGCGGGGATGACCAGTCTCGCATCGAGGTCACGGATACGCTCCAGCGAGGAACGGATCAGGCGAAGGTCTTCGGCACTTTTGCTCCAGACTTCGGGAATGGGGTATTCCACCGCATCGACCGCCAGGCAGATGCGAAGTTCGGGGATCCATACGGCGATATGGTCGGGCGTGTGCCCGGGCGTATGGATCAGTTCGAGCGTGAGATCGCCGCCGTTGAGAACCATCGAGCCGGAGAAGGTGATATCGGGACCGATGAGCTCGACATTCCGAAATCTCGATTCCTGACTGGCCTTGTCTCTGAGGATCTGCTGCGCGGAGGGATCACGCAAGCGGTCGAGCGCCGCGGCATGCGCTATGATGGGAGCGCGGCCCGCAATGGCGGCATTTCCCCAGAAATGATCCCAATCCATGTGCGAGTTGATGACCATCAGCGGGCGAGCTGCAGCCTTCTCTTCAAGCAGATCCAGCGCCATTCGGCATAGCTCGGGCGTCCCGAGCGTATCGATCAGGACGTTGAACCTCTCGGTCCGGACAAACACGCCATCGACTTCGTCGCCCGCTCGAACGATCACGATCCGGTCGTCAAGTTCGGGATAGGAGCACAGTTCTACCGATACATCCACGTCTGGTTGTCTCTATTGCAATCGAAGTGTTTTCATTCAGTACATCAAATCTTGCTCAGGTGCCCGCCCTTAAGGATGGTGCGACTTCCGCTCTACGGGAACATGCACATCCCAAGTTTTCATCACGGTGTTCGGCACCGCGGCTGCGCAAATCACCATGACGCTGGGTTTCGAACGGCCGAGGCTCGTCGGCGTCCATTGTGTTTGGAGCGGGACCGCGCATCGAGGAACCAGCACCTTGGCGTTGGGCTCCAACGCTTGCCATTGCTCGCTCCCCTTGGCGTTCTCACCCGAGATGAAACGCCTGGCCTCCTAGCGGATCTCAAACAGGCCGTGCTTGTGAGGAGTCGAACGATCGGTATCGATGCTCCAGGAGGCGAGGGACGAGACGCACGCTGCAAGCGTTGCAGTGACGAGTATCGTTCGAAACACCGATGCGCCGTCAACAGCCAAATGGGTACCCTCCTGGGAGAGGCGAGACTACCCAAAAGCGGCATGAATCCTCAAGCACTCTCTGCATCATTGAGCGCCGTTGATGAGCGAACGTCGGTGCGATCGGTGATCGTCGCGCATCGCGAATTGGCGGTTTCGGTGGAACAACCACCGCCAAGGGAAGTTTGCATGGAAAGCAACTCGAGGCGGCGGCCGATGCCATTTTCTACGAACCAGGGTGTGTTGAGCACCCCACCCCGGATCTATTATGTCAATCCGCTTCTACTTCAGGGCATCGACGCATGGCGCGAGGTTTTCGACCATGCGGCGGATACGGGTTTCGATCGTGTGCTGACGGCGCCTCTCTTCGACCGGGGCGGGGAGTGCAGCGTCTTTGCCCCGCGGGACTTCGATCGCCTCGATCCTCCGCTGTCGCTCGGGAGCGCGGTCGAGGATGGGGTAGCGCGCTTGGCGGAGGCTGCCGGCAAGAGCGGTGTCGCCTTGATGATGGACCTGATGCTCGATGGCAAGTCTCGGGATCCCGAAGCGGGCTTTCATCCCGTCGACCCCCGTCGCTCACCATTAGACCCGGCGGAGCCGATGTCCGCGATGGCGGCGGAGTCTCAATCCCGGCTATTGGAAGAATGGACCGAACGGCTGCGAAGACTGGCCCCTCTAGGCCTCTCCGGCTACCGGGTGCTCGGGATCGATCGCGCCGCGCCGACGCTCTTCAAATCGCTGATTTCGGCGGTGCGCGAGAAGGCGGACGCGCAATTCTTCGCCTGGACCCCCGGCACCGATTTCGGCGCGAGGGAAGCGGTCAAGGATGCAGGCTTCGATGGATGTTTTTCATCGATGGCCTGGTGGGATTTCGACGAGAGATGGTTTATCGAAGAACACCGCGTGCAGGCGTTATTCGGCCGGCAGATCGCCTTTCCGGAGCCGCCATTCTCCCGGCGGATCGCGCACGGAACCGAGAGCCGCGAAATCCTCGAACGGCGCGCCGTCCGTGCGCTGCGCCTTGCCGCCGCGCTCGGTGGTGGCGTGATGGTTCCGATGGGCTTCGAGTATGGCGCAGCCACGCCGCTCGATCCGACCCATGGGAATGGAACGGGCTTGCGAGGCCTGCGCCATGACCTCGCTTTCGATATCTCCTCCCAAATTCGCCTTGCGAACACGGAAATCGGCAAGAACCCAGATGCCTTCGCTGCAACGCTTCGGCTCATCCGCAACGCCAATGGCCCGGTCTCAGCGCTTCTGCAATCCGAGGCGGAAGACCTTCGCAGCACGGAGAATGTGCGCTTCATCTTAATCAACAGGGACCTTCGGAAAAGCGCGCCCGCTCCGGTTACGGCACTTCGCGAAGCGGCTTCGGGTTTTCTTCCAGTGGCTGCCGGCAGCGCGGCTCTACGGCTGCGGGCAGGGGAGACCCTGGTAATCGAAGGCAAAGCGCCGGCACCGATCACATCCCGGCCCATTCTCGATATCGAGCAGGCGACGGCGTCGCCGCGGCTCGCCATCGAAAACATCCTGCCGCGCGTCGATGAAGGGCGCTTCCCAGTCAAGCGAGTGGTCGGCGACATCGTCACCGTCGAGGCAGATATATTCGCAGACGGCCACGACCCGATCGCCGCCGTCCTGCTCTGGCGGCCGCTCGATGCGGCGGACTGGAACGAGACGGAGATGCAGCTGGTCGAAAACGACCGCTGGCGCGCCGAATTCCTGTTGGAGCGGACCGGCCGCTATGAGTTTGCCGTCGAGGCATGGAGGAACCTGTTTGCGATCTTTCGCTACGAACTGACGAAGAAGAACGATGCCAGGCTGGACCTGAAGCTCGAGCTGCAGGAGGGGGTGAATCTCGTCCGCTCGGCTGAGACCCAGGCCAGCACAGCGCTCAGCGCGGAATTGAAAGCCCTTGCCGACCGTCTCGAACACGCGCCGGATGCCGAGCGCGCGGCGATCCTGCTTGATCCTAAGACATCGGAACTGATGAACAAGGCCGACAGGCGGCCGTTTCGGCTTTGCTCGGCGGCAAGCGCCGTCGATGCCGAACGCAAGGCCGCCGCCTTTGCCAGCTGGTACCAGATCTTCCCGCGCTCGCAGAGTGGCGATCCGGACCGGCATGGCACGTTCGACGACGTCATCGCGAGATTGCCGGCCATCCGCGATATGGGCTTCGACGTGCTCTATTTCCCGCCAATTCATCCGATCGGTTCGACCAACCGCAAAGGCCGCAACAACAGCCTGAAAGCCGCGCCGGATGATCCCGGAAGCCCCTATGCCATAGGCTCGGAGGATGGCGGCCACGATGCCATCCATCCAGAACTTGGCGAGTTCGAGGATTTCCGGCGGCTGATCGAGGCGGCGGGCCGGCATGGCCTGGAGATCGCCCTCGACCTCGCAATCCAGGCGTCGCCGGATCACCCCTGGCTCACGGAGCATCCTGGCTGGTTCGACTGGCGTCCCGACGGCACGATCAAATATGCCGAAAACCCGCCGAAGAAATACGAGGACATCGTCAACGTCGATTTCTACACTAGGGATGCGCTGCCTTCGCTATGGGTGGAGCTCAGGGATGTCGTCCAGCTTTGGGTGGACCAGGGCGTCAAACTTTTTCGCGTCGACAATCCACACACCAAGCCCTTTCCGTTCTGGGAATGGCTGATCGGAGACATCAGGGCGCGTCATCCCGATGTCGTCTTCCTGTCGGAAGCCTTCACCAAGCCGAAGGTCATGTACAGGCTGGCAAAGATCGGCTTTTCCCAGTCCTACACCTATTTCACCTGGCGCAATGCCAAGTGGGAACTCGAGCAATATATGCGGGAGCTGACGGAGACGGCGGCGAAGGAATTCTTCCGCCCGCATTTTTTCGTCAACACCCATGATATCAATCCGGATTTCCTGCAGAACGCACCGCGCCCGGCCTTCCTGATCCGCGCAGCCCTTGCCGCCACCCTCTCGGGCCTGTGGGGCGTCTATAACGGTTTCGAACTTTGCGAGGGGCGCCCCGATGCCAAGCGCAAGGAATATGCCGATAGCGAGAAGTACGAGATCCGCGCCTGGGACTACGACCGACCGGGCAACATCATCGCCGAGATCAGCATGCTCAACCGCATCCGGAGTGAAAATACCGCGCTGCATTCACATCTCGGGCTGACGCTGCTGAATGCACGAAATGACAATATCCTGTTTTTCGAGAAGGCAAGCCGTGCGCGTGACAACGTCCTGCTGATCGCCATCAGCCTCGACCCCCACAATTTCCAGCAAAGCGATGTCGAGCTGCCGCTCTGGCAGTGGTCGCTCGGGGATGGCGGCACGCTGGATGCCGAAGATCTGATCGGCGGGCATCGTTTCAAGTGGACTGGCAAATGGCAGAGCATCGGGCTCAATCCCCACGTCCTGCCCTATGCGATCTGGCGTATTCGCTCAAGGGAGGCATGAATGGACACGACGAATACCGATGGCTCGCATCAGCCGCTGTGGTACAAGGATGCGATCATTTACCAGCTGCATATCAAGTCGTTCTACGACGCCAATGGCGACGGCGTCGGCGACTTTGCCGGTCTGCACCAGAAGCTCGATCACATCGCAGCGCTCGGCGTCAACGCCATCTGGCTGCTGCCGTTCTTTCCCTCTCCGCGCCGCGACGACGGCTATGATATCGCTGATTACGGCAATGTCAGCCCCGACTACGGGACGGTGGAGGATTTTCGCGCCTTCGTCGATGCCGCCCACCGGCGCAATATCCGCGTCATTATCGAGCTCGTCATCAACCACACCTCTGACCAGCATCCCTGGTTCCAGCGCGCGCGCCAGGCGCCAGCGGGGTCGCCGGAGCGCGACTTCTACGTCTGGTCGGATACCGATCAGAAGTTTCCGGAAACGCGCATCATTTTCATAGACACGGAAAAATCCAACTGGACATGGGATGCTGTCGCCGGCGCCTACTACTGGCACCGCTTCTATTCGCATCAGCCCGACCTGAATTTCGACAGCCCGCTCGTCATGGAGGAACTCCTGAAGGTGATGCGCTTCTGGCTGGAAACCGGCATCGACGGGTTTCGCCTCGACGCGATCCCCTACCTCGTCGAGCGTGAGGGGACGATCAACGAAAACTTGCCGGAAACCCACGCAATCCTCAAACGCATCCGCGCTGCGCTCGATGCCACCCATCCCGGTGTGATGCTGCTTGCCGAGGCCAATCAATGGCCGGAGGACACGCGCGAGTATTTCGGCGAGGGTGACGAATGCCACATGGCCTTCCACTTCCCGCTGATGCCGCGCATGTATATGGCGATCGCCAAGGAGGACCGGTTTCCGATCACCGATATCCTGCGGCAGACGCCTGAGATTCCCGACAACTGCCAATGGGCGATCTTCCTTCGCAACCACGACGAGCTGACGCTCGAAATGGTGACCGACGCCGAGCGCGACTATCTTTGGGAGACCTATGCATCCGACAAGCGTGCCCGCATCAATCTCGGGATCAGGCGGCGCCTGGCACCGCTGATGGAGCGCGACCGCCGGCGGATCGAGCTGATGAACGCGCTGCTTCTCTCGATGCCGGGAACGCCGGTGATCTATTACGGCGACGAGATCGGCATGGGCGATAATATCTACCTCGGCGACCGGGATGGGGTCAGGACGCCGATGCAATGGTCTCCGGACCGCAATGGCGGCTTCTCCAGGGTAGACCCGGCGCGTCTGGTCCTGCCGCCGGTGGCCGACCCGCTCTACGGTTTCGAGGCCGTCAACGTCGAGGCGCAGAGCACGGACGCGCATTCGCTGCTCAACTGGACGCGCAAGATGCTGGCGCTGCGCGGCAGGCATCCGGCCTTCGGCCGTGGTTCGTTGCGGTTCCTCGCACCGGAGAACCGCAAGATCCTCGCTTATCTCAGGGAATATGAAGGCGAGACCCTGATGTGCGTCGCAAATCTCTCACGGCTGCCCCAGGCCGTCGAACTCGACCTCTCGAGTTTCGAGGGCCGCGTGCCGATCGAATTGACCGGCATGTCGCCCTTTCCGCCGATCGGCCAGCTGACCTATCTGCTGACACTGCCGCCCTACGGATTCTTCTGGTTCCAATTGGAGGCCGATGCCGACCCGCCGGCATGGCGCACCGCGCCGCCGGAGCAGCTTCCCGATCTGGTGACGATGGTAATCCGCCGCGGCCTGCTCGATCTTGTCGATGAACCCAAGCTTGCACGCGTCCTCAGCAATGAAATTCTGCCTGCCTATCTCGGCAAGCGGCGGTGGTTCGGGGCGAAGGATCAGCCGCTTCAAGCGGCGCGCCTGATTTCCGCAACGCCGATACCGTTTGCCGACGGGATCGTTCTCGGCGAATTGGAGGCCGTGCTGCCGAACCATAGCGAATCCTACCAGCTGCCGCTGGCAGTCGCCTGGGACGATGCGCAACCCTCCGTACTGACCCAGCAGCTCGCGCTCGGACGGATTCGCCAAGGCAGGCGGGTCGGCTTCCTGACGGACGGATTTGCTGTGGAGGCGATGGCGCGCGGTATCCTGCGCGGGCTTGGCGACCGCTCGCGCATTACCGGCCGCACCGGCACACTTGAATTTCTCGGCACGGAGCGGCTCGACCGTCTGGCCGTCACCGACGACCTTCCGGTCCATTGGCTCTCGGCCGAGCAGTCCAACAGTTCGCTGATCGTCGGCGACCTCGCGATGATCAAACTGATCAGGCACATCTTTCCTGGAATCCATCCGGAGGTCGAGATGACGCGCTATCTCACCCGCGCCGGCTATGACCACACCGCCCCCTTGCTGGGCGAGGTCGCGCACACGGATTCCAGCGGACGCCGTTCGACATTGATCATCGTCCAAGGCGCGATCCGCAATCAGGGGGACGCCTGGAACTGGATGCTGAACAACCTGCGCCGTGGGGCAGACGAACTCGTGCTCAACGATCCGGCCGTCCAGCCCGGCGACGACGTCTTCCAGCCGCTGATCAGCTTCGTCGCGATGGTCGGCATGAGATTGGGCGAACTGCATGTCGTGCTCGCCGGCAAGACCGGGGACGAAGCCTTTAGCCCCGTCGTCGCCGGCGACAGCGAGGTCGACACGATGAAGAAGGCGGTTGCCGGCGAGGTCGCTTATGCCATGTCGAAACTTGCCGAACGCGAGGAGAATGCCGATCCCGCGATCGGCCTGCTCGCAGCACCGCTTCTTGAGCGCCGCACCGAACTCGCCGAGCTTGCCGCGACGCTTGCGGAGGCCGCACGCCATACGCTGATGACTCGCACGCATGGCGATTTCCATCTTGGCCAGATCCTCGTCAGCGAGGGCGATGCCGTCATCATCGACTTCGAGGGCGAGCCTGCTAAAAACCTGGCCGAGCGCCGCGCCAAGACCAACCCGCTGCGCGATGTCGCCGGGCTTTTGAGATCGCTGAGCTATCTCGTGGCCACCGCCCAGCTCGACAACGACGCCGTCATCGAACACGAGAACGAAGTCCGGCGCGACGCCATCGCCCGCTTCGGGCGCCAGGCAGAGGAGGCGTTCCTCGGCGCCTATTCGCAGGCGGTGTCGGCATCGAAGGCGCTTTACATGCCGTCCGGTCAACGACGGAGGGTTCTCGATGCCTTTCTTCTCGAAAAAGCCGCCTATGAGATCGCCTATGAAGCCCGCAACCGGCCGAAATGGCTTCCCATTCCGCTCTCCGGCTTCACCGAAATCGTTTCGCGTCTGGCGGGGGTCCCGGCATGAATGTTGAGCGCTCGGAACTGCTGGCGGGCATCGGACAGGATGAGCTCCAGGCTCTGATCGAGGGACGCCACGGCGATCCTTTTTCGATCCTCGGCCCCCATGAGAGTAGCGGCATGACGATCGTGCGCGTTTACCTGCCCGGCGCCGACGCGGTCGATCTCATCGAGGCGGCGAGCGGTCGAGTGGTGGCGCCTTTCAGCATCGCCCACCCGTCCGGCCTGTTTGCGGCGGCGACGGTCGCCAGGGCGGGATACCGCCTGCGGATCACGTGGCCGGATGCGGTGCAGATCACCGAGGACCCCTATAGTTTCGGCCTGTTGCTCGGAGAACTCGACCTCCATCTGATCTCGGAGGGCACCCACTATAGTCTGAGCCGGACGCTCGGCGCCGTGGCGATGTCGATCGACGGCATATCAGGCGTTCGTTTCGCCGTGTGGGCCCCGAACGCGCGGCGCGTCTCGGTCGTTGGCGACTTCAACGCCTGGGACGGTCGGCGAAACCCGATGCGGCTGAGGCAGTCGGCGGGTGTCTGGGAGCTGTTCATTCCCCGGCTGGCGCCTGGCGAACGATACAAGTTCGAGATCGTCGATGCTGCTGGAACCTGCCTGCCGCATAAGGCCGATCCGGTGGCGAGGGCGAGCGAGGCCGCCCCATCCACAGCGTCCATCGTCGCATCGTCGACGCCATTTCGATGGAGCGATGACGGCTGGATGAAGGGCCGATCCCGGCAGGCGAGGCTGGAGGGCGCGGTCTCGGTTTATGAGGTGCATGTCGGCTCCTGGCTCCGCGACCAGAAAGACGGTAACAGGTCGCTCGACTGGGTTGAGCTCAGCCAGCGGCTTGTCCCCTATGCTCGTGACATGGGCTTTACCCATATCGAGCTGCTGCCGATTATGGAGCATCCGTTCGGCGGCTCCTGGGGCTATCAGCCGCTTGGCCTGTTTGCCCCGACCGGCCGATATGGGACGCCTGAGGATTTCGCCTATTTCGTCGACCGCTGCCATGGGGCGGGGCTTGGCGTCATCCTCGACTGGGTGCCGGCCCACTTTCCCACAGACGTCTGGGGACTTGCCCGATTCGACGGCAGCGCGCTCTACGAGCACGAGGATCCGCGCGAGGGTTTTCACCGCGACTGGAACACGCTGATCTACAATCTCGGCCGCAACGAGGTCAAAGGCTTCCTGATCGCCAGCGCGCTGGAATGGCTGGAGCGCTACCATATCGACGGGTTGCGCGTCGATGCCGTGGCATCGATGCTTTACCGTGACTATAGCCGCAATGAAGGCGAGTGGGTTCCCAATCAATATGGCGGCCGCGAAAATCTGGAAGCGGTCGAATTCTTCAAGCACCTGAACAGCATCATTCACGAGCGCTGCCCGCATGCGATGACAATCGCCGAGGAATCGACGGCCTGGCCTGGTGTCACGAAGCCACCCGAGCAGGGCGGCCTCGGTTTCGACATCAAATGGAACATGGGCTGGATGCATGACAGCCTGAGCTACATCGAGAAGGATCCGGTCTATCGGAGTCATCATCATGGCACGATGACCTTCGGCATGATCTATGCCTATTCGGAGCGCTTCATACTGCCGATTTCCCATGACGAGGTCGTCTATGGCAAAGGCTCGCTGCTGACGAAGATGCCGGGCGACGAATGGCAGAAATTCGCCAATCTGCGCAGCTATCTCGCTTTCATGTGGGGACATCCCGGCAAGAAACTGTTGTTCATGGGCAGCGAAATCGCCCAGCCGGGCGAATGGAACCACGACGCTTCGGTGACCTGGGATGTACTGGATCGGCCCCAGCATGTCGGCATTCAGCGGCTGGTGAAGGATCTGAACAGCCTTTACAGGGACGAAGCCGCATTGCAATTCGGCGACTTTCATCCCGAGGGCTTCGAATGGGCGGCAGCCGACGACGCCGTCAATTCCGTCCTCGGCATGCTCCGTTATGCCCCCGATCGCACTTCCTCTCTCCTGGTCGTCTCGAACTTCACACCGGTGCCGCGTTACGGCTACCGGATCGGCGTGCCGAAGGATGGAGTGTGGGTCGAAGGGATAACGACGGATGCGCGGGAATATGGCGGCTCCGGCCTCGTCAACGGTGCGCTGTCGAGCGAACCGGTCCCCGCCCACGGCAGGGCAGCCTCCCTGTCGTTGACGCTGCCGCCGCTGGCGACGATCTTTCTCAAGGGACCATCGTCTTGATGGGCATCAATCGGCGTGCGGAGCCGGATGAATGAAAGGCCAGGGGCTCGCCTCTGATCCCTTTTCGATCGGAACCTCGATGAGAACCGGTTCGTCGAGAGACAGAGCTTTCTCGATGGTGGCTTTCAATTCGCCGGGGCTCGTCACCTTGAATGCGCGGATACCGAAGCTCTCGGCAAGAGCGACAAAATCAGGATTGGTCAGGTCCGAGCCGAGATAGCGGCCTTGATATGCCTGCTTCTGGTCTCGCAACACATTGCCATAGGCGGAATTGTTGAAGACGATAGCGACGACATTGATCTTGTGCTGGACGGCAGTGGCAAGCTCCTGAACGCCGAACATGAAGCCTCCATCGCCTGAAACAGAGACCACAGCTTTGTCGGGATTGGCGACTTTTACACCCAAGGCCGTGTTGAAGCCGAAACCCAGATTGTCTTGATAACCGCATGTCACATATTGGCGCGGACCATAGACCGGGAAGGCAAACCGGGCGGTAAAGCCCACCTGGCTGACCTCCTCGACGAAGAAGCCGTCCCTCGGCAGGGCTTGGCGAATGGCATGGAGATAGGCAAGCTGCGGCTGCACTTCCGAGAACCGGGACTTGGCGCCTTTGTTGAGATCGGCAAATTCGCGGGTGCGATCCTTGCTGGGGGATTCTGCCAGGGTATCGAGCAGAGCTTGCGTCGCTGCCTTGGCATCGGCGACAATGCCGACATTCGGCTTGAGGCGGACCATCTCGGTCGGATCGATATCGATGCGGATCACCTTGAGGCCCTTGGGGAGCCACTTCCATCGCATGAACTGCAATTCGAGCCGGCTGCCGATCCCGATCAGCACGTCGGTGTTCTTCCAGTATTCATAGGCGGCGACAAAATTCAGGGAGTTCGGGTGGTCGTCGGCGACGATGCCCTTGCCGGAACGATGGGAGGTGACGGGCGACTGCAGCAATTTTGCAAGCGCGGCGATCTCGGCGCCGGCATCTACAGCACCGCCGCCAACCATGATCATCGGGTTCTTGGCGCCTGATATCAGCGCGGCTGCGGCAGCGACCTGATCGTGGTTGACTGCTGGGTGAGGGGCTCTCGAACCGATGGGAAGTTCGATTTCAGGGCCGGATTGGCCAAATACATCCCAAGGGGCTTCGACCGCTCCCGGACCCTGGCGGCCGGAAAGCATCTTGCTGACGACGTCGGCCATGACAGGACCGGCCTCCGACAGGTGATTGATGCGCTCCGCCGTCTTGGTAATCCCGCGCATCGTCGCGAGTTGATCCGGCAGCTCGTGCAACTGTCCTCTGCCCTGACCGATCAAATGGGACATGATGTTGCCGGTGATGCAAAGCACCGGCGAATTGGCGCCGTAAGCCGTGCACAGAGCCGCGCCGGAATTGAGGACGCCGGGGCCGGGCACGACGGTGTAGGCGCCGATCCGGCCGGTGGATTTGGCATAGCCGTAGGCCATATATCCGGCGCCCTGTTCGTGCCTGGTGTGGATGAACCGAACTTTGTCGCTGGCACCGTAGAGGGCATCGTTGAAATCATACATATGGGCGCCCGGGATGCCGAAGACCGTGTCGATCCGATGGCCGATGAGCGAACGGGTCATCGCCTGGCCGGTCGTTTCTTTCCTGCTCATTTTAAAACCTCAAAGGCTTGAGTTCGCTTAGGCCGACATCGATGATTTTAGGCAGCCTTCAGCGCGAAGTGCGGCGACGATGGCGCAGGCATCGTCCGGCTGCATGCCCGCAAGGTTCATACGACCGGAATCGGCCATATAGATGCCGTGCTTGGCTCGAAGCGCTACTGCCGTTTCTTTCGACATGGAGAGATTGGAGAACAGACCGCGCTGCTGGCTAATGAACGCCAGATCGGGAGCAGCGGCGGCAAGCGCCGCACGATTGCCGTTGACGCGCTGGCACATCTCCTCGAGTTCGGCGCGCCACATTGCCGACATTTCGTCACTCTCGAGGATGGTTCTGACGATCGCGGCGCCATGGTCGGGCGGCATAGACCAGTTGACACGGGCAAGGGCCGCCATGTTGCTTTCGGCCTTCCAGGTGTCGTCGACATTGCGGGCCATGACATAGAGCGCGCCGACACGCTCGCGATAAAGGCCAAAGTTCTTGTCGCAGGAATAAGCGATCAGCGCCTCATCGACGGCATCGAGGATCATGCGTGTCGGCGCGGCGTCACGTTCCAGACCGTCGCCGAGCCCCTGATAGGCAAGATCGATGAACGGCACCAGCTTCTGTGCAACAAGCAGTGCGGTAATCTGCCGCCACTGCTCCATGGTGAAATCGATGCCGGTCGGATTATGGCAGCAACCGTGAAGGAGCACGACGTCGCCTTCCCCCGCGGAAGACAAGGCTTCGATGACGCTTTCGAATTTCACCTGCTGTAACGTCAGGTCGACAAAGGCGTACGCCTTGACCGGCAAACGCGCTGCGCCGAAGATCGGCGCGTGGTTTGGCCAGCTCGGCGTCCCGAGCAGAACCTTCGCCGACGGATTTGCTGTTTGGATGAGTTCGGCGCCTAGACGCAGCGCACCGCTTCCGCCCGGTGTCTGAATGCCGACAAGGCGATGACCGAACGTCGGTGATTTTCCGAAAATAATAGGCTGCAGCAGGCGCACGAATTGCAGATCGCCTTCCGGGCCAAGGTATTTCTTGCTGTCCTGGGTCTCGAGAAGAAACTGCTCCGCTGCCTTCACGGCACGCATCACCGGCGTGCGTCCCATGATGTCGCGATAGACGCCGACGCCGAGGTCGACCTTTCCGCTGCGATCGTCGGCGTGAAAGGCCTTGATCAGGGCAAGTAGACTGTCGGCTGGCCGGCTATTCAGTTGGTCAAACATAAGTCCACCTCCGTTCCATCTCTTGGTCGGAGATTAACTGAACTCCTGCGGCGAATTTCTGCGAATATCTCCCTGCTTCAACATAAATATGAAGATAATCGGCGTGTCGTAGCTATAATGCGCAGAAATTCACCTCTTTTGGGGATCGTGACCATGCTTGACCAGTTCGACATCAAATTGCTTGCCGCGCTCCAGCAGAACAGCGAGATGACGCAGAGCGAGTTGTCGCAGCAGGTCAATCTTTCTGCGACCCAATGCGCGCGCCGTTTGGAAAGGCTGCGCAACGAGCAATACATTCAGAATGTCGTTGCCATCCTCAATCCCGCAAAGTTGGGTTTCAGCGTCGTCGCTCATACTCTTGTCAGCCTCAGAGCGCATACGGAAGGCGGAAACGAGCGGCTTCATCGCTTCATCGAGACGGCGCCGGAGATTCTGGAGTGCTATTCGCAGACGGGGGACGCCGATTTTCTGATGAAGGTCATGACGCGCGACCTCGACCATCTCAGCCAGTTTCTCGAAAGAATGATCCGGGTCACCGACAATCTGGCGTCGGTCAAGTCAAGCATCGTCCTCAAGACGCTGAAAAAGACGACCGCTTTGCCGCTGCAGATCGTGACATGAGAGCGGCTTCAGCTACTCTCATCTGAGATAGTGGATGTGCGGGCGGGAATGATGGGGTGAGGCTTCGATGCGGGCCTCGACGGAAAAGACATCGCGCAGGAGGTTTTCGCTCAGCACGTCCTGCGGTGCGCCGGAGGCGACGATCCTGCCCCGCTGCATGATGATCAGCTGATCGCAGAACATGGCGGCATGGTTGAGATCGTGCAGCGCGACGATGCTGGTGATCGGCAGGCCGGAGACGAGCCGCATCAGGCCGATCTGGTGCTGGATATCGAGATGGTTCGTGGGCTCGTCGAGGATCAGCTCTTGGGGCGACTGGGCGAGCGCCCTTGCGATATGGGTGCGCTGTTTTTCACCACCCGACAGGCTCTGCCAGCGATCGTCGCGTTTCTCCGCCATGCCGGCGCGCGCCAGCGCGCCTTCGACCGCCTCTTCGTCAGCCCTGGCCCAGCCTGAGAACATCGACCGATGCGGAAACCGGCCGAGCTTGACGACGTCGACGACCTTCAGATTGGCATTTGTCGTGGCATGCTGCTCGACGAAGGCGATGCGGCGGGCGATCGAGCGGCGGCTAATCGCGCCGATATCATTGCGGTCGAGCGTGACGCGGCCGGCATGCGGCCGCTTCAGGCCGGCGAGGAGCCGCAGCAGCGAAGTCTTGCCCGAACCATTGGGGCCGAGCAGACCGAGCATCTGGCCCGGCTGCGCCTCCAGGGAGACGCCGTCCAGAATGGTCTTCCTGCCAATTTTCCAGATGAGGTTGTCGGCCTTGATGCTCATGACGCGCGCTGGAACCGGTAGAGGATGATCGAGAAGAACGGAACGCCGACCAGTGCCGTGACGACGCCGATCGGCAGGATCTGGTTGGGAATGAGGGCGCGCGCGGCAATGTCGGCGAGCACCATGAAGATCGCTCCCGCGATGGCACAGGCCGGCAGCAGGCGAATATGGAGCGGCCCGACGACAAAGCGGGCGACATGCGGAACGACGAGGCCGACGAAGCCGATCGAGCCCACCATGCTGACGATCGTCGCCGTCATCATCGCCGTCAGCGCGAAGAGCACCATGCGGGCGCGGCCGACATTGACGCCGAGCGAGGATGCCGCCTCGTCGCCGAAAGCGAAGGCGTCGAGTACGCGGGCGTAGAACAGACAGGCGGCGAGGCCGATGCCGACGACGACCGAGACCAGCGCGAATTCCGGCCAGCGCACGCCGCCGAAACTGCCGAGCAGCCAGAACATCACGTCACGGGCCTGCTGTGCATTGGCCGAGGTCGTGACGATATAGGAGGTGGTGGCGTTGAAAAGCTGCGAGGCGGCGACGCCGGCAAGGATGGTGCGGTCGGCCCCGCCGCGCGTGCCGTTCGAGAGCAGCGCCACGAAGAAGAAGGCGGCGAAGGCGCCGGCAAAGGCTCCGGCCGACAATGATACCGCGCCCGCGCCGAGCCCGAGGATGACGATTGCCACCGCGCCTGTGGAGGCGCCGGCGGAGATGCCGAGCACATAGGGTTCAGCCAGCGGATTGCGCAGCAGCGACTGCATGGTGGCGCCCGACAGCGCCAGCCCGGCGCCGCAGAAGGCGGCGACGAGCGCCCGGCTGAGGCGATAATCCCAGATGACCGTCTCGTGGATGCGGTTCAGCTCGACCGCGGTCCATCCAAGCCGGTTGGTGACGGCCGAAAACGTCGTTGCAAGCGGGATCGGCAAGTCGCCGATCCCGACGCTGACGCCAATGGCGACAGCGACGAGGCACAAGGAGGCGAGGAGCAGCGCGACGGCGGTTCCCAGCTGCCGGAAGATACGGCCCGCTTCCGTCACTTCAACAGACCGAGAGCCTTCAACCGGCCTGCAACCTGCTCGGCGCCGTAGATCGTACGGACGGTGGGGTTCATCGCCTGGCCGTCCATAACGACGATCGCCTTGTTCTTGACGGCAGTGATCTGGCTGACGGCCGGATCGGTGTTGAGGAAGTTGATCTTGGCCTCCGGCTTGTCGAGCTCCCAGCGGTTGCGGTCGAGGCTGGCAACGACGATGACGTCGGGATTGGCGGCGATGATGGCTTCCCAGCCGAGCGTCGGCCATTCCGCTTCCGCTGATATCGCATTGTGTCCGCCGAGCAGGTCGGCGATGAAGCCGGAGGCGCTGTTCTTGCCGCCGAGATAGGCGTCGGCGGACGGGCTGGGGCTGGAGAACCAGAAGACGTAGGAGAGGTTCTTGCCGTCCTTCGAGACGCTGGAACGAAGCTTGGCCTCACGCGCCTTGAAGTCGGCGATCAGCGCCTGGCCGCGATCGGCGACGTTAAAGATCTGCGATAGTTCGTCGATCTCCTTGTAGAGAAGATCCATGTTCCACAACTCGGCGCGGCTGCCATACTGGTCCTTCACGTCCTTGGTGCTGAGGCAGGTGCTGGGCGAGAGATAGGTGACGACGCCGATCTTGTCGAAATCCTCGCGCTTGGCGACCTTGCTGTTCGGCCCGACGAGGCTCGGCAGGGCCGCCGCCACGAAGTCGGGGTTTTCGGCGAGGATCGATTCGAAGGTCGGCATCTCGACGGTCAGAAGCTTGACCTTGGCATTGGCTTCGGCAACCTGCGGCAAGACCTTGCTCGGCCAGAAAGCGGTGCCGGCCATCTTGTCCTCGAGGCCGAGCAGCAGCAGAATTTCAGCGCTGTTCTGGCCGAGGCCAATCGCCCGCTCGGGCGCCTTCTTGAACGTTACCTCAGCGCCGCAATTTTCGAGCGTCAGCGGGTAAGTCGTCGAACCGGCCAGTGAGGGAGTTGCGGCAAGGCCGATCACGGTTGAGAGGCCGCAGGCGGCCAAGAGTGATTTGAGGATGGTCACGTAAGGATCCCGGTGCGTGAGTGTATGCGGCCGCCGTATAGCCACGGGACGCGTCCAAAAACAAGACTGAAAATATCAACTTATTGCAAAATCGCTGTAGTGACACTGCTGACAATATAATAGGTGGCCGCTGTCTATCCCCAAACCGTGCACGTCGAACATGTTCAGGTGAGCTTACCCACGAGCTTTGCATAGTCCGAAAAGGTGAAGCGCTCGCCTCTTTTGTTTGCCTCGTCGGCAAGCATCAGCACACGGATGGGAAACAGGATGGCGGCGCGGTTGGAATCGGATAGCTCGTTGTCGTCATCATCTTCGACGGCCTTTCTGGCTTTCGCGAGCGCGGCATTGACTTCCTGATGGGTGAGCAGTTCTTTCTCGACGATCGCGTCGCATATCGAGGCTATTGCCATGATCAGGCCCTTGAGCTGCAGGTTGGCCGTATTCATGAGAGCTCCAATGAAAAGAGGGGCATTTAATCCAGTTCGACCGGTCGGATCGTGTCGACCGAAACTACACCGTCGACGATCCCGCGTTTGACGTCGCGTCTATCCCGATCGATCTCGATGACGGTGTAGAGCTTGTCGTCGCGGAAGGCGCTGGCATTGACCGTGGTGACATCTTCGGCGGGAGCTGCATCCACTTCCATGAAGTCGAGCTCACGAGCCGCGGCGACGATCCTCGCATCGCCCGGCGTCCGGGCGGCCACCACGATGATGCCGTGTCCGGGAGCGTTGGCCCATCTGGGATCGTCGGGCTTGGCGATCGGTTCCAGCCGGTAGATGTTCAGCATTTCGCCACTGGCCTCCGACGAGGCTTGCGCGGCCGCATCCTGCATCTGCGCTTGGCTCTCGACCGACCTCCCGAAGGTGGTCGGGCTGGTCGCGTTGTTGATCTCTTCCTTGCCTGTCCTTGAGACGTTCGACATGTCGCTCTCCATTATCAGGTTGGAAACGACGGCCGGCCGGAAACTGTTCCAGCGCAGGCAAAGTTTGACGGCTGATGCCCATTACGTCGATCTCTGCAACCGCGCGCCTCAGCCATACCCTTTTTCCACTTGAGCACTAATTTAACTCCAGTCGAACAAGGGGGATTTCGTGAGCAAGCAGACCAGTGAATTTTCGCGCGATGTCGTTGCGGCAGACGGCGTCAATGGGCACGACCATAAAACCATGGCATTCGACGATGCCAGCGCGCTTCTCGAAGTGCTGGTCGCCGTCAGGCGGGGCGACTTTTCCGTGCGGATGCGAGCGGATCTGACCGGCGTTACCGGCAAGGTCGCCGACGCTCTCAACGACATCATCGCTACCAACCAGCGCATGGCCCAGCAGCTCGAGCATGTCGGCGAAGTCGTCGGCCGGGACGGGCGGACGAGCACGCGGGTGCGCTTCGGCCTGTCGGACGGTTCCTGGTCCGAGATGGAAGGTTCGATCAATGGTCTGATTGACGATCTGCTGTGGCCGACGACCGCCGTCACCCGCACGATTACTGCGGTCGCCAAGGGGGATCTGCTGCAGACCGTGCCGCTCGATGTCGACGGGCGACCGCTGAAAGGCGAATTCCTACGCTCGGCCGATATCGTCAACACGATGATCAAGCAACTCAGCGTCTTCACGTCGGAAGTGACGCGTGTGGCGCGCGAGGTCGGCACCGACGGAAAACTCGGCGGGCAGGCGCAGGTGCCGGAGGTGACGGGCGTCTGGAAAGACCTCACCGAGAGCGTGAACTCGATGGCCTCGAACCTGACGGCGCAGGTGCGAAATATCGCTGAGGTGACGATCGCCGTCGCGAACGGCGACCTTTCTAAGAAGATCACCGTCGACGTGCGCGGCGAAATCTTGCAACTGAAGGAAGCGATCAACACCATGGTCGACCAGCTGAGGTCCTTCGCCTCGGAAGTGACGCGCGTCGCCCGGGAGGTCGGCACCGAGGGCAAGCTCGGCGGTCAGGCCCTGGTGCCCGGCGTGGCCGGCACCTGGAAGGACCTGACCGACAGCGTCAACGCCATGTGCGGCAACCTGACAGCCCAGGTCCGCAACATCGCCCAGGTAACGACGGCCGTGGCGCGCGGCGACCTGTCGCGCAAGATCACCGTCGACGTCTCCGGCGAAATCCTCGAACTGAAGGAAACCATCAACACGATGGTCGATCAGCTCAATGGCTTTGCCGGCGAGGTGACGCGCGTAGCGCGTGAAGTCGGCACCGAAGGCCGGCTTGGTGGACAGGCGCAGGTGCCGGGTGTCGCGGGCACCTGGAAGGATCTCACCGACAACGTCAATTCGATGGCGTCGAACCTGACGGCACAGGTGCGCAACATCGCCGAGGTCTCGACCGCGATCGCCAATGGCGACCTGTCGAAAAAGATCACGGTGACGGTGTCGGGCGAAATCCTCGAGCTGAAGGAGACCATCAATACGATGGTCGATCAGCTGAACGCTTTTGCCTCGGAAGTCACCCGCGTTGCCCGTGAAGTCGGCACGGAAGGGCGGCTCGGCGGCCAGGCCAATGTACGCGGCGTTGCCGGCACCTGGAAGGATCTGACCGAAAACGTCAACTCGATGGGCGGCAACCTGACGGCGCAGGTGCGCAATATCGCCGAAGTCTCGACCGCGATTGCCAATGGCGATCTGTCGAAGAAGATTACCGTCGACGTGAAGGGTGAAATCCTTGAGCTGAAGGAAACCATCAATACGATGGTCGATCAGCTGAACGCCTTTGCTTCGGAAGTGACCCGTGTGGCCCGCGAAGTCGGCACAGAGGGCCGGCTCGGCGGCCAGGCCAATGTGCGCGGCGTTGCCGGCACCTGGAAGGATCTCACCGACAGCGTCAATTCCATGGCTTCCAACCTGACGGGACAGGTGCGCAACATTGCCGAAGTCGCCACCGCCGTCGCTCAGGGAGACCTTTCCAAGAAAATCACCGTCACCGTATCGGGGGAAATCCTCGAGCTGAAGGAGACCATCAATACGATGGTCGATCAGCTGAACGGCTTTGCCGGTGAGGTGACGCGTGTGGCACGCGAGGTCGGCACCGAAGGGCGGCTCGGCGGCCAGGCCAACGTGCTCGGTGTTGCCGGCACCTGGAAGGATCTGACCGACAGCGTCAATTCCATGGCGGGCAATCTGACGGCGCAGGTGCGCAACATCGCCGAGGTCTCGACTGCGATTGCCAATGGCGACCTGTCGAAGAAAATTACGGTGTCGGTCTCGGGTGAAATCCTTGAGCTCAAGGAAACGCTGAACACCATGGTCGATCAGCTGAACCGGTTCGCCTCCGAAGTGACGCGCGTCGCGCGCGAGGTCGGGACGGAAGGCAAGCTCGGCGGCCAGGCGCAGGTGCCAGGTGTCGCCGGCACCTGGAAGGATCTGACCGAGAACGTCAATTCCATGGCCTCCAACCTCACCGGCCAGGTGAGAAACATCGCCGAAGTAACAACGGCGGTGGCGCGTGGCGACCTGTCTCGCAAGATCACCGTCGACGTGAAAGGAGAAATCCTCGAACTGAAAAACACCATCAACACCATGGTGGACCAGTTGAACGCTTTTGCCGGTGAAGTGACGCGTGTAGCCCGCGAGGTCGGCACCGAAGGCAAGCTCGGCGGCCAGGCGCAGGTCTCCGGTGTGGCCGGCACCTGGAAGGATCTGACCGACAGCGTCAATTCCATGGCCGGCAATCTGACGGCGCAGGTGCGCAATATCGCCGAGGTGGCGACCGCGATCGCCAACGGCGACTTGTCGCGCAAGATCACCGTCGACGTGCGCGGCGAAATCCTGCTGTTGAAGGATACGCTGAATACCATGGTCGATCAGCTGCGATCCTTTGCCGGCGAAGTGACCCGTGTGGCGCGCGAAGTCGGCACCGATGGCAGGCTCGGCGGTCAGGCGGTCGTTCCGGGCGTCGCCGGCACCTGGAAGGACCTGACCGACAACGTCAACCTGCTCGCCGCCAACCTGACAACCCAGGTTCGAAACATCGCCGAAGTGACGACGGCGGTGGCGCGCGGCGACCTGTCGCGCAAGATCACCGTCGACGTGAAGGGTGAAATCCTCGAACTGAAGAACACCATCAATACGATGGTGGACCAGCTGAACGCTTTTGCCGGTGAGGTGACGCGCGTCGCCCGCGAAGTCGGCACCGAAGGCAAGCTTGGCGGCCAGGCGCAGGTGCCTGGAGTGGCAGGCACCTGGAAGGACCTGACCGACACCGTCAATGTCATGGCCGCTAACCTGACCGAGCAGGTCCGCGGCATCGTCAAGGTGGTGACGGCGGTGGCGAACGGCGACCTCAAGCAGAACCTCACCGTCGCATCCAAGGGCGAAGTGGCGGCGCTCGCCGAAACCATCAACAACATGACCAACACGCTCGCGACCTTCGCCGATCAGGTGACGACGGTGGCGCGCGAGGTGGGCGTGGAAGGCCGCCTCGGCGGCCAGGCGAATGTTCCGGGCACGGCGGGGACCTGGAAGGATTTGACTGGCAACGTCAACCTGCTTGCCGCCAACCTGACGACGCAGGTGCGCGCCATTGCCGAAGTGGCGACCGCCGTCACCAAGGGCGACCTGACGCGCTCGATCAAGGTCGACGCGCGCGGCGAAGTGGCCGAGCTCAAGGACAACATCAACACGATGATCGACAATCTGCGGCTGACCACCGAGCGTAACACCGAGCAGGACTGGTTGAAGACCAACCTGGCGCGCTTCACCAATATGTTGCAGGGACAGCGCGATCTGACGCTGGTCGGCAAGATGCTGCTCTCGGAGCTGGCGCCGCTGGTCGGCGCGCACCAGGGGGTAATCTACCAGGTGGATGCCGATGAACGGCAGCCGGTCTTGTCGCTGCTCTCTGTCTATGCGCAAGGGGTCGAGGCGGCGCACCCGGCACGGCTTGAATTCGGCCAGGGACTGGTTGGCCAGTGTGCCAGCGACGCCCGCCGCATCCTGGTCACCGATCTTCCCGACAATGTCGTTCCGATAAGCTCCGGCGTGTTCACGACCCTGCCGAGAAGCGCCATCGTGCTGCCGGTGCATTTCGAGGGGCAGGTGAAGGCGGTGATCGAGCTTGCCTCCGCCGGCGAATTCACCGAGCTGCAATTGTCATTCCTCGACCAGCTGACGACGTCGATCGGCATCGTGCTCAACTCGATCGAAGCGACCATGCAGACCGAAGGCCTGCTCAAACAGTCCCAGCAGCTTGCCGCCGAGCTGCAGACGCAGCAGCGCGAGTTGCAGCAGACCAACGAGCAGCTCGGGCAGAAGGCGCAGCAGCTGGAAGAACGCAACGTCGAAGTCGAGGCGAAGAACCAGGAGATCGAGCAGGCCCGGCGCGCGCTGGAGGAAAAGGCAACCGAGTTGGCGCTAACATCGAAGTACAAATCCGAATTCCTCGCCAACATGTCGCATGAGCTGCGCACGCCTTTGAATTCGATCCTCATCCTCGGCCAGCAGCTGGGGGAAAATCCGGATGGCAACCTGTCGGGAAAACAGGTCGAGTTCGCCAAGACCATCCACGGCGCTGGAACCGATCTCCTGAACCTCATCAGCGATATCCTCGACCTGTCGAAGATCGAGTCCGGAACGGTCTCGGTCGATGCCGAGGAGATTTTCGTCAGCAACCTGCTCGAGATGATGGCTCGGCCATTCCGGCATGAGGCAGAAAATCGGAGCCTGTCGTTCTCGGTTGAGGTCGGTGGCGATATTACCAAGAGCATCATTACGGATTCGAAGCGGTTGCAGCAGATCCTCAAGAACCTCCTGTCGAACGCCTTCAAATTCACCGCGCAGGGCGGCGTCACGCTTCGCGTCGGGTTGGCAGAAAGCGGCTGGTCGCCCGATCATCCGTCGCTCCGGCACGCGCCCTCCGTCATCGCCTTCGAAGTCGTCGATACCGGCATCGGCATCCCCCCGGAAAAGCAGCGCATCATTTTCGAAGCGTTCCAGCAGGCGGATGCCTCGACAAGCCGTAAATATGGCGGCACCGGCCTTGGCCTGGCGATCAGCCGCGAGCTGGCAAACCTCTTGGGGGGTGAAATCCAGCTCCGCAGCACGCCCGGCGTCGGCAGCACCTTCGTCCTCTATCTGCCGCTTACCTATGTCGGTGCCGGCGCGGTTGCGCCGAAATCCGTCCCACCGGCCAATGTCGTGGAATTTGCCGAGGCCGCGGCAATCCGCCGTGCCGAAAAACCAACCGAACATGTTGAAGACGATCGTCATCGGATAGCGGCCGGTGACTCGGTGCTGCTCATCGTCGAGGATGATCCACATTACGCCCGCGTCTTGGTCGATCTCGCCCGTGACAATGGATTCAAGGTTCTGGTGGCGATGCGTGGCGGCGATGCGCTGGCACTCGCGCAGGACTACAGGCCGGCGGCGATCTCGCTCGACATCTTCCTGCCCGATATGCTCGGCTGGACGGTGCTCAGCCAGCTCAAGCAGAACCCGCAGACGCGGCATATCCCGGTGCAGATCATCAGTCTCGATGAGGATCGCCAGCATGGGCTGACCCGCGGCGCCTTCGCCTTCATGAGCAAGCCGACGACGCCGGAGGGCCTCGGCAAGGCGCTGTCGCGTTTGAAAGCCTATGCGCAACCGCGCCGCAAGCATCTGTTGCTCGTCGAAGACAACGAGGCCGAACGGTTGAGCGTCACTGCCCTTCTCGGACATGACGACATCGACATCACCAGCGTCGGCTCCGGATCGGAAGCACTCGACGCTCTGAGGCAGGATCCGCCGGATTGCGTGGTGCTCGACCTTTCCCTTCCGGATATGTCCGGCTTTGACGTACTGGAGAAAATACGCGACGACGCCGAGATCGGTGAGGTTCCGGTGGTCGTATTCACCGGCCGGGAGCTTTCACCTGAGGAAGATGCGATGCTGCACAGCATGGCCCGAAGCGTCGTCGTGAAGGGCGTCGAGTCTCCGGAGCGTCTTCTCGACGAGACCGCTCTATTTCTGCACCGGGTCTTCGCCGACCTGCCGCCTGCAAAACAGGCGACGCTGCAGGAATTGCACAGCTCGGACGAGGATCTCGTCGGCGAGACAGTGCTGCTCGTCGACGACGATGCTCGCAACATCTTCGCGCTGAGCAGCGTGCTCGAGCGCCGGGGAATGCGGGTGCTGACAGCAACGACCGGCAGCGAAGCCATCGACGTCATCAACAATGAACCCTCTGTCGCAATCGTGCTGATGGATATCATGATGCCTGGAATGGACGGTTACGAGACGATGCAGGTCATCCGTTCGGAGCCACGATTCCGGCGGCTGCCGATCCTGGCGTTGACGGCCAAAGCGATGAAGGGCGACCGCGAGAAATGCCTGGAAGCGGGCGCTTCCGACTACTTGGCGAAGCCGGTCAATACCGAACAGCTTCTGTCGGCCCTTCGCATGTGGCTGCACCGCTGAGGACCTGGCCATGAACCCCGTCAACATCCTCCTCGTCGACGACCAACCCGCCAAGCTTCTGAGTTACGAGGTCATCCTCGACGAGCTCGAAGAAAACCTCATTAAGGCGCAGTCGGCGCGCGAAGCCTTCGAGCATCTATTGCGCACCGAAATCGCGGTGATCCTCGTCGATGTCTGCATGCCTGAACAGGATGGGTTCGAGCTGGTCAGCATGATCCGGCAGCACCCACGGTATCAAGATACGCCGATTATCTTCGTTTCCGCGGTGATGCTGGCCGAACCCGACCGGTTGCGCGGATATGCGGTGGGCGCGGTCGACTACGTCTCCGTGCCGATCGTGCCCGAAGTGCTGAGAGCCAAGGTCAGGGTCTTTGCCGATCTCTACAGGAAGACACGGGAACTTGAGCGCCTGAATGCGGAGCTGGAGGCCCGGGTTCGCCAACGCACTGCCGAACTCGAAGCCTCGGCCGCCCAGTTGCGGGAGCTCAACGAGGAGCTCGAGCACCGGATCGATCAAAGGACGCGGGAGCGCGAGGAGGCGTTGGCGCAACTGTTCGAGGCGCAGAAGCTCGACACCATCGGCCACCTGACCGGCGGGGTGGCGCACGACTTCAACAACCTTCTCATGGCGGTGCTCGGCAGCCTTGGCCTTCTGAAGAAGCGGCTTCCGGTGGATGAACGCAGCGAACGGCTGCTGACCAATGCGATCCAGGCGGCCGAGCGCGGCACGGCGCTGACCCAGCGCCTGCTTGCCTTCGCACGCCGCCAGGAGCTCAAGCCGCAGGCGGTCGACTTCCTCAGGCTGTTCGAAAACGTCGAGGATCTTCTCGCCAAGGCGGTCGGGCCGCGCATCGAAATCCGCAAGCGCATCCCGGCAGATCTGGCGCCCATTCTGGTGGACAGCAACCAACTGGAATTGGCGCTGCTCAACCTGTTCGTCAATGCGCGCGATGCACTCGAAAGCGGCGGAGCCGTAACGGTTGCCGCGGCGGCCGCCGAAGAGGGCCGGCCAGCCGGTCTCGCCGGCGGCAACTACATCAGAATATCGGTGTCGGATGATGGCGAAGGGATGGACGAAGCAACGGTCTCGCGTGCCGCCGAACCGTTTTTTACCACCAAGGGAGTCGGCAAGGGCACCGGTCTCGGCCTGTCGATGGTGCATGGTCTGGCGGCGCAATCCGGGGGCTCGATCCAGATATCGAGCGCCAGGGGCAGCGGCACGACCGTATCCCTTTGGCTGCCCGTCGCCGAGACTTTCGTCGAGGTGCAGCCGGTCGTCGAGGCTCCGGCGACGGAGCCTCTGAAACCGGCGTCGCGGCCGCTTGCCATTCTCGTCGTCGACGACGACCCGCTTGTCCGGACGGGAACCGTGGCGATGCTGGAGGATCTCGGGCACCTGCCGCAGGAAGTGTCCTCCGCTTCCCAAGCCTTGGAATTCTTTGCCGGCGGACAGGATTGCGATCTCGTCATTACCGATCATGCCATGCCGGGTATGACAGGCGCCGAGCTTGCGCGCCACCTCCGCTCGGCTTTCCCGGGCCTACCGATCATCCTCGCCTCGGGCTATGCCGAATTTTCCGAAGACCATGGCCTCGGCCGGATGCTGCGGATGAAGAAACCATTCACGCAGGAACAGCTTCAGGCGGCCATGGATCAGGCGCTCTCCGGCAAGGTCGCGGCGGCCTGACGATCGAAGCGTAAACATACCAAGGCGAGCAGTGCGGTCATCCCCGCGACCGTTGCCGCTTTCGCGTGTCCAATTGCGGACGAAACTTTTTGCTCCCGCAAAAGTTAAATAAATCTATCCCCACTCACCGAAGGCTTTCCCTTGACCAAAATGACGTTCGGCCCCGCATTCATCGAAGACGGCATTCTGTTTCGCCTCTGGGCTCCTCTGCATGAAAGCGTGTCGTTGAAGATCGAAGGCGCCGATCCGCGCCCGATGCAGGCGGCCGAAGACGGCTGGCATCGGTGCATAGTTCCGAATGCTCATGCCGGTACGCGCTATCGCTTCGTCCTGCCGGACGGCCTTGAAATTCCCGATCCCGCCTCGCGGTTCCAGCCGCAGGATGTGCATGGTCCGAGTGAGGTGGTCGACCTTTCCTCTTATCGCTGGAACACGAGCGACTGGCCTGGCCGGCCCTGGGAAGAGATGGTTATCTACGAGATGCACATCGGCTGCTTCACGCCGGAGGGCAGCTTCAGGGCGGCGATCGAGCGGCTCGATCATCTGCGAGAGCTGGGCATTACGGCGCTGCAGATCATGCCGCTCAGTGAATTCCCGGGTCGTTATAGCTGGGGCTATGACGGTGTGCTTCCCTATGCTCCCGACAGCAGTTACGGCCGGCCGGAAGATTTCATGGCGCTGGTGGATGCAGCGCACCAGCGCGGCATCTCGGTGTTCCTCGATGTGGTCTACAATCACTTCGGGCCGGATGGGAACTATATCCCCTCCTATGCGCCGCTCTTTACGGACCATCACAAGACGCCCTGGGGCCATGGCATCAACTACGACGGCGACGGATCGCAGATGATCCGCGAATTTGTCATTGAGAACGCCATTTACTGGATCACCGAATTCAGGCTCGACGGCTTCCGCTTCGATGCCGTTCACGCGATCAAGGACGACAGCGACGAGCATCTTCTTTACGAGCTTGCCCACCGCGTCAGGGCCGCGGCCAGCGATCGGCATGTGCATCTGATCGTCGAAAACGAGGAGAATGACAGCGACCTGTTGAAGCGTGACGAAAAAGGTGAAGCGAAGCTGTTCACAGCCCAGTGGAATGACGACGTCCACCACGTGCTGCATATCGCGGCGACCGGCGAAACCTTCGGCTATTATGCCGATTACGCTGGCGACGCTGGCAAGCTCGGCCGAGCGCTGGCGGAAGGTTTCGTGTTCCAGGGCGAACATATGTCGTATCGCGGAGGAGGCCGCGGCAGACCGAGTGGCCACCTGCCGCCGACCGCCTTCATTTCCTTCATCCAGAACCATGATCAGATCGGCAATCGGGCGCTCGGCGATCGGGTTCTGGCCTCGAGCCCGGCCAATGCCGTCAAGGCCGTCATCGCCATCTATCTGCTGGCGCCTGAGATACCGATGCTGTTCATGGGTGAGGAATGGGGTGCGGAGGAGCCGTTTCCTTTTTTCTGCGATTTCGACGAGGATCTGAACGAGAAGGTCAGGAAAGGCCGTCGCGAGGAGCTTTCGCGTCTGCCGGGCTTCGACGCCGACGACCTTCTCGACCCGACGGCGCCATCGACCTTTGCGGCCGCCAAACTGGATTGGTCGAAACGCACTACCTCTGACGTGCTTGAGTATTACCGGACACTTCTCGACCTCCGGCATCGGAAGATCGTTCCTTTGCTGAAGGGTGTGGCCGGCGGAAGCGCGGTCTACCGCTCGGCGGGAAACGCGATCGCGGTGGATTGGACCCTTGCGGAGAGCCGGCACCTTCATCTGCGCGCCAACCTAGGCAGCGAGGCGGCACTGCCGCTTGACCCGCAACAGGGTGACGCCGAGACGATATTCCGTCTCGGCAGCGACGGCGGCGATCTCGCGCCCTGGACGGTGATCTGGAGCATGAGCAAAGCGTGACGGCGGTGCGAGGAAAGGATCGACTGATGAAATCCGCTGAGCTCGATAAGCTCGCCCGGCTCCACGGCATCAGCCCGACAAGACCCAGCCCCGAGAGCCGGGAAGTGGCGATTTCCGCCGAGACCAAGCGCAACATACTCTCTGCACTGAACATCGAATTGACGAGGACGGGTGAGACTGGCGCGCCGCGGCGGGAAGCGAAGCCGGCGCGCGGGAAGATCCCGGTGTCATTTCTGCCGGATTTCCTGTCCGACACACGGGTCTGGGGCGTGAGCCTGCAGCTTTACGAACTCCGGTCGGCACGCAATTGGGGCATAGGAGACTTCAAGGATCTGGCTGATATGGCCGATCTGGCGGGATCGCTGGGGGCCGATTTCATCGGACTCAATCCGCTTCACGCGCCGTTCCTCGCCGATCCCGACCGTTGCAGCCCCTATGAACCCTCAAGCCGTCAGCATCTCAACCCGCTCTATATCGCAGTCGACCAGGTGCCGGGGTTTGCCAGCAGTCGCGAACTCGAACGGGAGTTGGAGCGCCTTCGCCAATCCGATCTCGTCGATTACATCGGCGTCGCGCGGACCAAGCTTGGGGCGCTTCGTGATCTCTGGTCGGCATGGCGCCAGGGTCGTGTCAGTCGCAAGGCCGCCTCTGACGGCCCGGCCGATTTCGACGCCTTTGTCGCGCAAGGCGGCGACAGCCTGCGGCTGCATGCGCTGTTCGAATGCCTCTCGTTTTACATGGTCGAGCGCGGAGCGGGCGCCGGCTGGCAACGGTGGCCAGCCGAGTTCCAGCGCGTCGACAGCGCTGCCGTCACCGATTTTGAACGCGAGCACCCGGACGATGTTCGTTTCCACATGTGGCTACAATGGCTCGCCCACTGGCAATTGATGCAGGCAGCAGATCGAGCGCGCAAGGCCGGGCTGCGCATCGGGCTCTATCTTGATCTTGCCGTCGGGGAAGCGGTCGATGGCTCGGCGACATGGAGCGAGCCGGATATCTATGTCTCCCAGGCCACCATCGGCAGCCCTCCCGATCCATTCGCCGTCGACGGCCAGGACTGGCACCTCGCTGGATACCTGCCTTCAAAAATTGCCGCAGGGGAGATGTCGCCGTATCGACGCATGGTCAGCACCGCCATGCGCTACGCGGGCGCCATTCGCATCGATCACGCGCCGGCAATCCGTCGCCTTTTCCTGGTTCCGTTGGGCGACAGGCCGGAGAGCGGCGCCTATGTCCGCTATCCCGAGGATCGGCTGCTACAGATCCTCGCCGAAGTTTCCGCCGAACACCGATGCCTCGTCATCGGAGAGTCCCTGGGAATGATCCCGGAAGGATTGCAGGACAATCTAGCCGCTGCCGGCATTCTCTCCTACCGGATCCTTTCCTACGAACAGGACGACAAGGGCTTCAAGCCGGCCGATGCCTATCCCGTCCTCGCGCTCGCCTGCATTTCGACGCATGACCACCAGACCCTTGCCGGCTGGTGGCGCGGCGCCGACATTCGGGACCGTTGTAAACACGGTATCGTACCGCCCGATCTCACCGAAGAACATCTCAAACACCGCAAGCACGAGCGGAGGAACCTGAAGGCCACCTTCAAGGTTGCCGGCCTCGATCTGCCGGCCCGCCTTGCTTCCGCAAGGGTGAGTGAGGAAACGCTGAGGGAACTGACCGTCAGCGCCTATCGCTTCATTGCGCGGACTCCGTCGTTGCTCGTCGCGGTTCGGCTTGCCGATCTCACCGACGAAAAAAAGCCAACCAACGTTCCAGGCACCAGCGACAGCTATCCGAACTGGAAGCCGAAGCTATCGGTTTGGCTCGAGGATTTGACGACTAGTCCGCTGCTCGAGAGCGTGGGAGCGGTGATGCGAGAGGAAAGGCCGGGGTGATCGAGGTCGAGTGAACCGCCAGCTTCGCCATTGTCGTTCGATCGGGCCTGCCGCGCGTATGGAAATCGATCGGGCAGGGAACGAATACGAAGCCGGCGAATTTTCAAGGAATAAGGACAGGGATCGCCGAGATAAGCCTGTCCGCTTTCGCCGCTTCAGATGCGGCGCGACCAATATGATGGAAACAAGACCATGACGACCGCATTCATCCTTATCGCATTGGCTCTCATCATGATCTACGCCGGTCCGACGTTGCTGTTCATCTGCTTCGGCTATGCCGACTATGTGCTGGAGCGGCGAAGACATATGATGGCTCTGAAGCACGCCGTGAGACGTCGCAGCGATGAGCTTTAGAGTAATTCCTGGAAATCGCTTCCTTCCCGGGATCGTGCGAAGTGGTCAGCTTTCGTCGGTCTTGGGCATCGGAAAGGGAACCGGCTTTTCCGGCGTGGCGCGGATTGTCAGGCTTTTCGACCCGTCTGAATAGGTTGACGGCATCCGATTAAGGTAATCGGAAAAGTCGACGACGAAGTTCAGCCGGCCGTATTTTTAAAATTGAAAGCGTATTCCATCGACGGCGCTCTCCCGGCTTTCGAGTTCCCAGCTGCCCCCATCATCGTCACGTGCCGTCGAGTGTCATCAAGCCTAGTTTCTCGATGGGATATGGCAGTTGTCGCCTTCAAACTAATATATTTGTATTTTAGTGTGGACGCCGGGCGAGGGATCGAGATAAGACCGTCAGATCGCGCGACCGACAGATAGCGATGCCCATCCCTGATGAGTTGAGCGATCCTGGCACCTGCACGCCAGGAAGGCTCTTATTTCTGATGGATTGCTGGTTCAACGCGCTGCCGTATCGAACGTCCGATATTGGCAGAGCCCACATCGTTCAATCAGGAGAAGCGTGATGCAGCCCGGTCGCACAGGCCTTGCCGTCTGCATGATGGTGGCCGCCGCCTTTTTGAATAGTCTTGACGCCATCATTGTGCGCTTGCTGGCCGGCGACGTGCATCCCTTGATGATCGGCTTTTTCCGCTCGTTTTTCGGACTTCTTGTCGTCTCGCCGTGGATCGTGTCCCGAGTCGGTCTGAAAGCCTCTCCCTATCGTGTTCTGCACGCCGTGCGTGCGGGTCTGAAGCTTGCCTCACTGGTTGCTTTGTTCATCGCCTTTGCGCACGCGCCACTGGCCGATGCCACGGCGATTAATTTCACCATGCCGATGTTTCTCGTTCTCGGTGCATGGCTTGTCCTCAAGGAGCGCGTCGGCGTCTCCAGCGTCGCCGGCATCGCCGCAGGCTTTATCGGCGTGATGATCATCATTCGCCCCGGAGCGTCAGGTTTCGACCAATGGCTGCTTTTTGCCCTTGCAGGAGCGGTCTTGACGGCTGCTAGCCAGTTGATGCTTCGGCGCATGGCGTTGAGGGATAGCGCGGACCGGCTGGTTGCGTGGAATCTCACTACCACGGTGCCGCTTGGCCTGATCGTCATGGTGCCGGTTTGGTCGATGCCGACCTGGAGCCAACTCGGGCTGCTCGCCATACAAGGGGCGCTCGGCGCATTCAACATGACGCTGATCACCCGCGCCTTCGGTATGGCGGCTGCAAGCGTTCTGGCCCCGCTCGACTTTCTCCGGCTGCCGGTCGTAGCACTCATAGCTTTCCTGTTTTTCTCGGAGGTTCCGGCCGCACAGACATGGATTGGTGCCGCGGTCATCATTGGCGCGACCATCATTGGAACGGGCGGTATGGCGTGGCGGCGCAAGCCGCCGTTTGATAAGAGCTGACGATTTTGAGAAAGGGGGTTCACAAAAATTCTAGATGAACTAATATTTTAGTTCACGCCTGTCGCCGGAAAGGGCATGACTGGGCGGGCTTCGAAACACGCGAAGACCAGACCTGACGGTCCGTATGGGTTTCACTCGGGAGGAGTGGCATGAAGAGTTTTATCGGCAAGCGTGCGATCGCCAGTGGCGTATCGCTCGTGGTGCTTATCGTCATCGTCTTTTTCCTCTCCCGGCTGACGGGCGACCCGACCGACCTCTATCTGCCGATCGACGCGACCACGGAAATGCGCCAGCAATTCCGTGAGATGAACGGTTTCAACGACCCATTGATCATCCAGTTCGGCCGTTATGTCGCGGATCTCGCCCAAGGCAATTTCGGTCAGTCCCTGCGCCAGGCCCGTCCGGCCATGGATGTCGTGCTGGAGGCCTTCGTCTGGACCTTCTGGCTGGCTGTCATCACCATGGCGCTGGTCACGGTCGCTGCGATCGTCATTGGTTCGCTCGCGGCGTTTCGCGTCGGCGGGGTCTTCGACCGTCTTGCCACTTTCTTCTCGCTGATCGGCGCTGCCGCCCCGGATTTCTGGCTTGCCATCGTGGCAATCGTCATTTTCGCCGTGAAACTGCATGTCCTGCCGACATCGGGAACGGGAACGTTCTGGCACTGGGTCCTGCCGGTCAGCGTGCTGTTCATCCGGCCCTTC
Source organism: Rhizobium sp. NZLR11 (assembly GCF_019685115.1). Lineage (NCBI taxonomy): Bacteria > Pseudomonadati > Pseudomonadota > Alphaproteobacteria > Hyphomicrobiales > Rhizobiaceae > Rhizobium > Rhizobium sp. NZLR11. Next base: position 134,469 of record NZ_JABDWD010000012.1, read on the forward strand.
GGCCTGATCCTGCAGGTGGTGCGCGGCTCGATGATCAGCGTGCTGTCTTCCGCCTACGTGAAGACGGCGCGCGCCAAGGGCGTGCGTTCGAACTCGATCATCTTCATTCACGGACTGCGCAACGCCATGCTGCCGGTGATCACAGTGATCGGCGATCAGGCGGCGGCCATCTTGAACGGTGCCGTTGTCGTCGAGACGGTGTTCGGCTTTCCCGGAATAGGCAAGCTGATGATCGATTCCATCCTCCTTCGCGATTTCGCCGTCGTGCTGGCCGTCATCATGGTCTCGGCATTGGCGATCTTCATCATGAACCTGTTGATCGACATTGCCTATGCGCTGCTCGATCCGCGTATCCGGTATTGAGCGATGACGATGACCGACACACAAATCCTCATCGAGAAAAAACCGAGCGGCCCGATCGGGCGTTGGCTGACCATGCTGTGGGCGGACAAGCTCGCATTCTTCGCCGCTCTATTCCTCCTGATCGTTCTTCTCTGCGCGCTGTTTGGCCCGTTTCTGCTGGAGGGCATCGCCACCAAGCAGAACCTGCGGGGCCGAAACGCGCCGCCCTTCGATATTACCCGCGGATGGCTTTATGTCCTTGGAGCCGATGCGCTGGGCAGGCCGCTGCTTGCCCGCGTCGTCGTCGCGGCGCAAAACACCATCCTGATTGCTGCGGCGGCGGTGCTTGCATCCTCTATCGTTGGCACGGCGCTCGGACTGGTGGCGGGTTATAGCCGCTCTTCCGCCGCTCAATGGATCATGCGCCTCGGCGACGTCATCATGTCCTTTCCGTCGCTGCTTCTGGCGGTGATCGTGCTCTATATGCTCGAACCCTCGGTCACCAATATCGTCCTCGTCCTGGCGATCACCCGCATTCCCATCTATCTGCGCACCACCCGCGCCGAAGTGCTGGAAGTGCGCGAGCGGATGTTCGTGCAGGCGGCGAAAGTCATGGGAGCATCGTCCCGGCGCATTGTCTTTCATCACATCCTGCCGGTGATCTTCCCGACGCTGGTCACCATTGGGACGCTTGATTTCGCCTTCGTCATGCTGGCGGAATCCTCGCTGTCGTTCCTTGGGATCGGCATTCAGGCGCCGGAAATCACCTGGGGCCTCATGGTTGCCCAAGGGCGGCCTTACCTTACCAATGCCTGGTGGCTGTCCTTCTGGCCGGGCCTTGCAATCATCCTGACGACGCTGTCGCTCAATCTTCTGTCAAATTGGCTGCGCATCGCGCTCAATCCAACGCAACGCTGGCGCCTTGAAATGAGGGGCAGGAAAAATGGCTGAACATCTTCTGGAAGTGCGCGACCTCTCGGTCGAGTTTCACACCGCCAGTGGCTCCGTCAAGGCAGTGCAAGATGTCAGTTGGCATCTCGATCGCGGCGAGACACTGGCAATCCTCGGGGAAAGCGGTTCGGGCAAGTCGGTGTCCGCCTCGGCGATCATGAACCTGATCGATATGCCACCCGGCAAGATCACCGGCGGCACCATCCTCCTCAATGGGCGCGATATGCTGAAAATGACGCCTGAGGAGCGGCGTTCGATCAACGGCGCCAAGATCGCCATGATCTTTCAGGATCCGCTGGCGCATCTCAATCCGGTCTACACGGTCGGCTGGCAAATCACCGAAATGATGACCACGCATGGTCAGTCCGCTGAGCAGGCCCGTGCCAGGGCGCTCGAACTCATGCAGCGAGTGGGCATCACCGATCCGCAGGCGGCGATGCGAAAATACCCGTTTCAGTTCTCCGGCGGGCAGCGGCAGCGGCTGATGATCGCCATGGCGATCGCCTGCAAGCCCGAAATCCTGATTGCGGATGAACCGACCACCGCGCTTGATGTTACGGTGCAGGCACAAGTGCTCGAACTTCTGCAGGAATTGCAGCAGGAAACCGGAATGGGCCTGTTGCTGATCACGCACGATCTTGGTGTCGTTGCAGAGATCGCCGACCGGGTCGTGGTGATGAATTCCGGCTGCGTCGTCGAAACCGGCAATGCCGCCGAAGTTTATCGCAACCCGCAGAACCCCTATACGAAGAAGCTGATTGCCGCCGCACCTGGGAAGGGCGCGATGGCGCAAGAGCGTGACCGGCAGGGCGAACCGCTGCTGCGCGCCATCGGCTTGAAGAAGAGTTTTGGCGCATTCCAGGCACTGAGAGGCGTGGACTTCGTCATCATGCCCGGCGAAACGGTCGCTGTTGTCGGCGAGAGCGGTTCCGGTAAGTCGACGCTTGCCCGGGCGATCGTTCGCCTTGACGACCCACAGGAGGGTCAGGTCCTCTACCGCGGCAATGATCTGCTTGCGATGAGCCCGAGGGAAATATTCGGGCTGCGTCGGGATTTGCAGATGGTCTTTCAAGACCCGACGCAGTCGCTCAACCCGCGGATGACCGTGTTCAGGCTGATTTCCGAGGCCTGGGTCATTCACCCGGATATCCTGCCGAAAGCGAGATGGAAGGAGAGGGTGGCCGAATTGCTGGTCAAGGTTGGCCTGAAGCCGGATATGGCGGACCGGTATCCACATCAATTTTCGGGCGGCCAGCGCCAGCGCATCGCCATTGCCCGCGCGCTGGCGATGGAGCCGAAACTGATCATCTGCGACGAGGCGGTTTCAGCGCTCGACGTGTCGATCCAGGCACAGGTGATTGCCTTGCTCGAGGGTCTGCGTCGCGAATTCGGCCTGTCCTACCTTTTCATTGCACACGACCTGCCGGTGGTTCGCGATTTCGCGGATCGTGTCATCGTCATGAAGGCCGGCGAGATTGTCGAGGAGGGGCCGGTGGGCCAGATATTTAACGCGCCATCCCACCCCTACACCCAGGCGCTGCTTGCCGCCGGCCTCGATCCCGATCCCGAGGTCCAGGCCACCCGACGCGCCGCACGTCTCACACAGGAAGGACTCGTTTCCGTATGAAGCCCGATGTCATCGTCGCCTATCCGCTCCGGTCCCGTCAGATGGCGGTGCTGGAGGAGACCTATACGCTGCACCGGCTGGATCTTGCAGAAGGCGGGCAACGCGATGCTCTCCTGGCCAAAGCCGGCCCGATCTGCACGGCTCTGGTCTGCAACGGCCATGTGACGATCGATGAAGCCCTGCTTGCGAAATTGCCGGCACTGAAGCTGGCCGCCTGTTCCTCGGCCGGCTACGACCAGATGGACGTCGAGGCGATGACGCGGCGCGGCATCAAGCTCACCAACACATCCGAGGTGCTTTGCGACGACGTTGCCGACATGGCGCTGCTTCTGATGCTGGCGGCACGCCGGCGCCTGCCGGAAGGTGATCGCTATGTGCGCTCCGGCGACTGGGGGCACAAGGGCATGATGCCGCTGACGACATCGACGTCGGGCAAGAAAGCCGGGATCGTCGGTCTCGGCCGCATAGGCATGGCGATTGCCAGGCGATGCGAAGCTGTCGGACTGGCGGTCGGTTATTATGGGCGGACGAAAAAAGCCGACAATGATTTTGCCTATTTCGACGAGCCGGTAAAACTGGCGGACTGGGCCGACATCCTGATCGTCGCGACACCGGGCGGGCCCTCGACCGAAGGGTTGATTTCGGCAGAGGTGCTGAATGCGCTCGGACCAACGGGCAGCTTCATCAACATTGCCCGCGGCACCGTGGTCGATGAGCCGGCCTTGATCCGCGCCTTGCAGGAAAATCGGATCGCATCTGCCGGCATCGATGTCTACCTCAACGAACCCAATCCCGATCGGCGCTTCGCAGCACTCGATAACGTTGTGCTCTATCCCCATCACGCCAGCGGCACCGAGGAAACGCGCGACAGGATGGCGCAACTCACGCTCGACAACCTTGCCGCCTTCTTCGCAGGCAGGCCGCTGCTGACGCCGGTCAATTGACCCCGGCGGAAACCTGCGGCGCGGCAGGTTCAGACGAAGTAGTCCGGGAACTCCTTCCTGAGCTCTTCTACTTTTGCGACTGTGCGGCTGAGATGCTCGCGGACCGCATCGACGGCCCCCTGTTCGTCGCGAGCGGCAATCGCGTCGATGATGGCGTGGTGACCATCGAGGATGCTCATGATCTTGCCCTTTTCGGGCAGATGCAGACGTCGAATGCGCTCGAGATGGCCGGACCGCTCGCGGATCAGTTGATGGAGGCTGCTGCGCTTGGCGCCTGCGAACAATGTCTGGTGAAAGAGCTCGTCGAGCTCCTGGAAGATGGCAATCTGATCGACGTCATCGGCGACCGCCGACTGCATTTTTATGATCGAGCGGGCGCGCGTGATGACGCTCGGATCCGGATCCGGGTCAGTCGCGAGGCGGCGGCAGACTTCCGATTCCAGCGCGACACGAAGGAAATGCGCTTCGTAGATTTGCAGGACGTCTATCCTGGTCACCACAGTGCGGGACTGCGGGTAAATACGAACCAGGCCCTCCTGTTTGAGAAGCTGTAACGCGTCACGAATGGGCGTCTGGCTGACTTCATAGGTCTCCGTCAGCTCGGTGCGCGACAGCGTGGTGTCCGGCGGCAACTGAATGGTGATGATGCGCTTTCGCAGATCATCATAGACCCGCTGGACGGTGCTGCCGGCCGCGACTGGAAAGCCGGGTGCGGTCAGGCCGAATGTGGAAGCGAACTGAGAATTCATGTGAGGCAAATCCTTTTACACCATTCATAGCTTTACGTGACCTAATGCACAAGAATGCAAAGTTGCGGTTGATATATATGGCAAACTAAAATATTAGTTGGAGAAATTCGTAGAGCAGCAAGCAAAATGGTGGGAGAAAGCCGTGACCGCGAGGAAAACGTACGAGCAACTGCGGTCGGCCCGATGGATGCTGCCGGATGATCAGCGCTCGTTCGGTCACCGGTCGCGGACCATGCAGATGGGGTATGCGCCGGAGGATTGGCAGGGAAAGCCGATCATTGCCGTCATCAACACCTGGTCCGATGCCCAGCCCTGCCACATGCATTTCCGCGAACGCGCCGAATGGGTGAAGCGCGGCATCCTTCAGTCGGGCGGGTTTCCCATGGAGCTGCCTGCTCTTTCTCTTTCCGAAAATTTCGTCAAGCCGACCACGATGCTCTATCGCAACATGCTGGCGATGGAGACCGAGGAGCTGTTGCGGAGCCATCCTGTCGACGGCGCCGTTCTGATGGGCGGCTGCGACAAGACGACACCGGGCCTTGTCATGGGTGCGGTCAGCATGGGCATTCCCTTTGTTTATCTCCCTGCCGGCCCGATGCTTCGCGGCAATTATGCCGGCAAGAGCCTGGGCTCCGGCACCGACGGATTCAAATACTGGGACGAGCGGCGTGCCGGCACGATCACCAAGGAGGAGTGGCAGGGCATTGAAGGCGGAATTGCCCGCAGCTACGGCCATTGCATGACCATGGGCACGGCGTCGACGATGACAGCGATCGCCGAGGCTATGGGATTGACACTGCCGGGCGCCTCCTCGATTCCGGCAGCCGACGCCAACCACCAGCGCATGTCGGCCGCCTGCGGTCGCCGCATCGTCGATATGGTGTGGGAGGATCTGACCCCCGACCGGATCATAACGCCGGCGGCCGTCGACAATGCTGTCACCGTCGCCATGGCGACCGGTTGCTCCACCAATGCGATCATTCACCTGATTGCCATGGCGCGACGCGCCGGCATCCAGCTGGAGCTCGATGACCTCGACCGCATCGGTCGCACGACCCCTGTTCTTGCCAACATTCGGCCTTCTGGTTCGACCTACCTGATGGAAGATTTCTTTTATGCGGGCGGCCTGCGGGCGCTCATGAAGCAGCTCGGTGACAAACTCGATCCGACCGCGATAACCGTCACGGGCAAACCCCTGGTGGACGGCCTCGACCAGGTGAAGATCTACAATGAGGACGTTATCCGGCCACTGTCGAACCCGGTCTATCACGAAGGTTCGCTGGCAGTGCTCAAGGGGAACCTGTGTCCTGACGGCGCGGTCATCAAACCAGCGGCCTGCGACCCAAAATTCCATCGCCATTGCGGCCCGGCCCTGGTTGCCGACAGTTATGCGGAGATGAAGAAGATCATCGACGATCCCGATTATCCGCTGACGCCGGACACGGTGCTGGTGCTGCGCAATGCAGGCCCGCAGGGCGGGCCCGGCATGCCGGAATGGGGCATGATCCCGATGCCGAAGGCGCTGTTGAAGCTCGGCCTGCGCGACATGGTGCGCATTTCGGATGCGCGCATGTCCGGAACGAGTTTCGGCGCCTGCGTGCTGCACGCCGCGCCGGAATCTTACATCGGCGGGCCGCTGGCATTGCTGAGAACCGGGGACATGGTCGAGCTCGATATTCCGGCACGCAGCCTCAATATGCTGGCTTCCGAAGAGGAGATCGCAGCCCGACGGGCCGCCTGGGTGGCGCCGACGCGACATTACGAGCGCGGTTACGGCTTTATGTTCTCCAAGCATATCGAGCAAGCCGACAAAGGCTGCGACTTCGACTTCCTGACGACGGAATTCGGTGGCAAGACTCCGGAACCGGCTATCAATTGAGGAACCACGATGTTTGATCCCAATCGACGCTCGATCCCCGCACAACCGCCCAAGGCTGGCTTCGCCGCCGGCCCGTCCAAGCTGGACGCCATCCGATCGGTCACCCTGTCGCTTGCTTATCTGCCGTTGGCGCGGCCGATCAGCGACGCCAAGGTGTTGACGGGCCGGCAGAAGCCGCTGACGGAGGTGGCGTTTCTGTTTTGCGAGATCGTTTCCGAAGCGGGCCATAGCGGTCTCGGCTTCAGTTACTCGAAACGGGCGGGCGGACCCGCTCTTTATGCACATGCCTGCGAGATCGCCGACAACCTGATGGGCGAAGACCCCAATGATACCGCACGGATATGGGACAAGCTCTGCTGGGCCGGGGCCTCGGTCGGCCGCTCCGGCATTGCGACGCAGGCCATTGCCGCCATCGACATCTGCCTCTGGGACCTGAAGGCGAAACGGGCAGGCCTGCCGCTGGCAAAATTGCTAGGCGCCCATCGCGACAGCGTCGCCTGCTACAACACTTCAGGCGGCTTCCTGTCGTCGAGCGTCGAGGAAATCCGCGATGCTATCGATCACTCGATCGCCGCCGGTATCGGCGGCATCAAGATCAAGGTCGGACAGCCGGACCCGATGGCCGATCTTCGCCGGCTTGATGCCGTGACCAGCCATATCGACGGCCGTGTGCCGCTGATGGTCGATGCCAACCAGCAATGGGATCGCACGACGGCATTGCGCTTCGGCCGGCTTGTCGAGCCGCTCAATCTCGAATGGATCGAAGAGCCGCTCGATGCCTATGACGCCGAGGGCCATGCGGCACTGGCGCGCGAACTCGCCACGCCGATCGCCACCGGCGAGATGCTGGCAAGCGCCGACGAACATATGGCCCTGATCCGCGCCGATGCGGTCGACTTCATTCAGCCGGATGCGCCGCGTGTCGGCGGCATCACGCCCTTTCTGCGCATCTGCGCGCAAGCCGAGGCGAAACGCCTGCGCCTGGCGCCGCATTTTGCCATGGAAATCCATTTGCACTTGGCGGCTGCCTATGCGCACGAGCCGTGGGTAGAGCATTTCGATTGGCTGGCGCCACTGTTCAACGAGCAGCTCGACATCAAGGACGGCCGGATGATCGTGCCCGCACGTCCGGGGCTTGGCTGCAGCCTGACGGGCAAAGCCCGTGACTGGACAGTGGAAACGCGCAGCTTCGGCGGCTGAATTTGAACGAGGAGAAGGAAATATGAACCCCGCAACCCGTGAAAAGCTGATGGGCGTCTCGGTCGCGACCCTCTGCTCGGCGCTGTTCAAGCGCGGCTTGAGAAATCAGACGGTCCAGGATGTTCGGCCCGTGCAGCCGAAGGGCCGCAATATGGTGGGGCCGGCCTTCACGCTGCGCTACATGCCGGCGCGCGAGGACCGCAACGCGATGAACGTCTTTCGAAACCCGAAACATCCGCAACGGCTTGCCATCGAGACCTGCCCCGACGGCCATGTTCTGGTGATGGACAGCCGCAAGGATCCGCGAGCAGCCTCCGCCGGGGATATTCTGATTACCCGCCTGATGATGCGCGGCGGTGCCGGCGTCGTCACCGATGGCGGTTTCCGCGACGCCGTGACGATCGGTGGCCTTGATATTCCCGCCTATCACAATCGTCCTTCCAGCCCGACCAATCTCACGCTGCACGAGGCGATCGACATCAACGTGCCGATCGGCTGCGGCGATGTGGCGGTCTTCCCGGGCGACATCATGGTTGGCGACGACGACAGCGTGATCGTCATCCCGGCCGAGATCGCCGACGAGATCGCTGACGAAGCGGTGGAAATGACCGCTTACGAGGATTTCGTCACCGAGCGCGTCAAGCAAGGACATACGATCATCGGCCTCTATCCGGCCACCGACGAAAGCAACCTGACGCTCTTTGCCGAATGGCGGAAGGTGAATGGCCGCTAAAGCCGGCATCTTGGACAACGGATCACCGCATCAGGGCGGAGCGAGGCTCCGCCGAGGAGGATAACAATGAGCTGGACCCCTTCAGGCAGACATTTCATCGCCTGCGAGTGGATTGCCGGAACGACGACATTTCGCTCCGAGCCGGCGCACGGCCCGGCGCATGACTTCGCCGTCGGCACGACCGATCTGGTCGACCGCGCCTGCCGCGCTGCCGAGGGTGCCTTTGCGGCGTTTTCAGCAAAGACATGCGAGGAGCGCGCCATTTTCCTTGAGACGATCGCCGAGGAGATCGACAGACGTGGCGAGGCCGTCACGCTCATCGGAACTCAGGAAACCGGGCTCCCGGAGGGCCGGCTGAATGGCGAGCGCGCTCGCACCACCGGCCAGCTCAAGCTGTTTGCCGAGCATATCCGCAAGCGTACGCATCTTGACGCGCGCGTCGATGCGGCGCAACCGGATCGCCAACCGGCGCCGCGGCCCGAGATCCGCCTGGTACAGCGGCCGATCGGCCCGGTCGCCGTCTTCGGCGCCTCGAATTTTCCGCTGGCATTCTCGACGGCCGGCGGCGATACGGCAGCCGCGCTTGCTGCCGGCTGCCCGGTCGTGGTGAAGGGACATTCAGCCCATCCCGGCACCGGTGAGATCATTGCCGAGGCGATCGCCGCTGCTGTCGAACGCACCGGAATGCCGGCTGGCGTCTTCAGCCTGATCCAGGGCGGGCGCCGCGACGTCGGCACGGCTCTGGTGACGCATCCCGCCATCAAGGCCGTCGGCTTTACCGGATCGCTGGTCGGTGGTCGTGCGCTGTTCGATCTTTGCGCCCAGCGTCCAGAGCCGATCCCGTTTTTCGGGGAACTCGGCAGCGTCAATCCGATGTTCCTGCTGCCGGCCGCGACCGCTGCCCGGGCGGAGGCGATCGGTTCAGGCTGGGCCGGCTCACTGACGCTTGGCGCCGGCCAGTTCTGCACCAAACCCGGTATTGCCGTCGTGGTCGATGGGCCGGAGGCGGACAGGTTCGCCGGCGCTGCCAAGTCGGCGCTTGAAAAGGTGGCGCCGCAGACGATGCTGACTCAAGGCATCGCCACCGCCTATCACGACGGTGTCGATCGGATGCGGGCAAGCAATGCAGTCGCACCGGTTCTCACTGGAAAGAGCGCTGGCCGGGATGCAGCCCCGAACCTGTTCGAGACCAATGGCTCGGCCTGGCTTGCCGATCATTCGCTCAGCGAAGAGGTGTTCGGCTCTCTCGGCCTCGTGGTGCGCGTCGGCTCGCAAGAAGAGATGCTCTCCCTTGCCGAAAGCTTCCAGGGACAGTTGACCGCGACGATCCATATGGACGACGCCGATCTTGGTCTTGCCCGCGAGCTGCTGCCGATCCTCGAAAGGAAGGCGGGCAGATTGCTGGTTAATGGCTTCCCGACCGGCGTCGAGGTCGTCGATTCCATGGTTCATGGCGGCCCCTATCCGGCCTCGACCAATTTCGGCGCGACCAGCGTCGGGACCATGTCGATCCGCAGGTTTCTCCGCCCTGTTTCCTACCAGAACTTTCCCGTCGGCCTGCTGCCCCAAGACCTGCGCAACTGAAACCGAGGAAAAGCAAATTGATCGCCGCGACGGAACTTCGCGAGATTATTCGCAACGGCCTGCTGTCCTTTCCCGTCACCCCGTTCGATGCCGAGGACCGGTTTGCCCCGAAGCCGTTTTCAGCGCATCTGGAATGGCTGTCATCCTACCCCGTTGCCGGATTGATCGTTGCCGGCGGCACTGGTGAACTGTTCTCGCTGACGCCTGGCGAGGTGGTCGAGGTGGTGAAAGCCGCCCGTGCCGTGTCCGGCGACGCGCCGGTCATTGCCGGATGCGGCTACGGCACGCGCATTGCCTGCGACATGGCGCGCGAAATCGAGGCGGCAGGGGGCGACGGCATTCTTCTGCTGCCGCACTATCTGACCGAGGCGCCGGCAGACGGCATCGCCGCGCGTATACGGGCCGTCTGCAAGGCGACCAATATTGGCGTTATCGTTTACAATCGCGGCCAGGCGCGGGTTTCCGCCGAACAGCTTGCTCAACTTGCCGATGAATGCCCAAATTTGATCGGCTTCAAGGATGGTACCGGCGACATCGACACGGTGCGCCGGGTCACGATCGCCCTCGGAGACCGCCTTTCCTATATCGGTGGCATGCCGACAAATGAACTGTTTGCCCAGGCCTATCGTGGCGCCGGCATGCCGACCTATTCCTCGGCGGTCTTCAATTTCGTGCCGGAAACGGCATTGAAATTTCACAATGCATTCCTGGCTGGCGACGACGCAGCCTGTGAACAGATGCTGCTCGATTTCCACTATCCCTTCGCCCGTATTCGCGATCGGAAAAGCGGTTATGCAGTGTCAGCCGTCAAGGCCGGCGTGCGTTTGCTCGGCTTCGAGGCTGGGTCAGTGCGTGCCCCGCTGACCGATCTTACCGAAGAAGAAGTGGACATGATGCGCGAACTCATTGCTTCAGCCGGGTAAGTTTTGAGCGTCCCAAGCATGTTGGGGGTTCGAGTTCCCGGCGCGTCGCTTGATCGCTGTTCTCAACTAGTATATTAGTGTACTTGTGCATTAGATTAGCTCTCGCAGGAGGAGGCGAGTGCCGACCACGGACATACGACGAACGATTCGTTGTGAGGAGCGCCGACGGCGCATGGGAGGAGAACGAAATGAAACTGCATTTGCTAGCTATCTGCTTTTCAACCACGATGATCGGGCTGAGCGGTGGCTCGGCTCACGCTGAGGATGCCAAGAGCAACGTGACTGTTGTGCTTGCCGAAACCGTCGATGTCGTCGAGCCTTGCATGGCGGCGCGCCAGGACGTCGGCCGGGTCATTTCTGAAAACGTCAACGAGATGCTGGTCGAATTCGACTACGTCAACGGCGGCCTCAAACCCCGTCTGGCGACGGAATGGTCGAAGATCGACGACGACACCTGGGAATTCAAGCTGCGCCCGAATGTCAAATGGCACGATGGCAAGCCGTTCACCGCCAAAGACGTCCAGTTCACGATCGAGCGCAACAAGAACAAGAAGCTCAGCTGTGAGACCGGCGGCAAATATTTCGGCGGCACGGAATTCAGCTTCGAGACGCCGGATGCCAACACGATCCGCATTACGACAAAACCGGCTCAGCCGATTCTTCCGCTGCTGATGACGGTGATGGCCGTGGAATCAGCCGAGGCGACACCAGCAGACGAATTCACCCGCAAGCCGATCGGCACCGGCCCCTATACGTTCGACAAATGGGATATTGGCCAGTCGATCGTGCTGAAGCGCAATCCGGACTATTGGGGGGAGAAACCGCAGGTGGAACAGGCGACCTATCTGTTCCGCTCCGACAGCGCGGTCGCAGCCGCCATGGTCGATGCCGGCGAAGCCGATATCGTTCCGGCCGTATCGGTGCAGGATGCCACCAACAAGGAAACAGATTTCGCTTATCCGAATTCGGAGACGACATCGCTGCGCATCGATACGCGCGCGGCACCCCTCAACGACCGGCGCATTCGCGAAGCGATGAACCTCGCCATCGATCGTCAGGCAATGCTCGGAACGCTGTTCCCTGAACAGGCGAAGATCGCCACACAGCTCGTCGTGCCGACCACGATCGGTTACAATGCCGATATTCCCGTCTGGCCCTATGACCCGGAAAAAGCAAAGGAACTGGTCAAGGCGGCGAAAGCTGACGGCGTCCCGGTCGATCAAGAGATTCGCATCATCGGCCGCAACGGGCAATATCCGAACGCCACCGAAGCGATGGAAGCGATGATGGCCATGCTTCAGGACGTCGGTTTGAACGTAAAGCTCGATATGTATGACGTTTCCGTGTGGAACGGCTACTTCGTGGCACCTTTCGTCACCGATTCCGGTCCGACGCTGACGCAGTCGCAGCACGATAACGCGACCGGCGATCCCGTCTTCACCGCCTTCGTGAAATACGCGACCGACGGCTCTCACTCCATGGTTCGGGATCCCGCAGTCGACGCCCTCATCGCCAAGGCGACCTCAGCCACCGGAGACGCGCGCACAAAACTCTGGAAGGAGCTTTTCGCCAAGGTGAACACCGAGATCATCGCCGATATCCCGATGTTTCACATGGTCGGATTCACCCGCGTTTCGCCGCGTCTCGATTTCAAGCCGACGATCGCGACGAATTCCGAGCTGCAGCTATCGCAGATCCGCTTCAAGTAAGCCGGTTTGCGGATCGACGCGCGGGCCGCCTTCCCTGAATGGCCCGCGCTTTCGATGACATGACGGATGGATGCCTATGCCGCTGATTGACCGCATTGACCTCACCCAATTCGCCGAGCAGATATTGATCCGCGCCGGGATGGAACCCGACAAGGCCGAAATCACAGCCGCCGTCCTGGTGGAAGGCGACATGATCGGCCACGAAACGCATGGCGTCAGCCTTTTGAACTGGTATGTCGAAGCGTTGGAAGATGGTTCGCTGGCGAAGTCGGGTAGCTACGAGGTGGTCAATGACCGCGGCGCAGCCTTTGTGTGGGACGGCAAATCTTTGCCCGGCGCATGGCTGCTGACCAAGGCGATCGACCAGGCCTGCGAACGCGTACGCGATCATGGCGTCGTCACCGCCGCAATCCGAAACTGCCATCATACCTGCGCATTGTCAGCCTTCATGCGGCAGGTTACCGAACAGGGCCTCATCGTTCAGCTGTCGGTGTCGCATCCCGCGGTAAGCCGGGTCGCGCCCTATGGCGGTACAAGGCCGCTCCTGACCCCCAACCCGATGGCGGCCGGCTTTCCGACATCCGAGGATCCGATTCTGATCGACGTCTCCGCCTCGATCACCACCACGACGATGACGCAAAACCTGGCGAAAGCCGGCAAGAAATTCCCCGAGGCCTGGGCCTTCACCGCCGCGGGCGAGCCGACCGATGATCCGCGCGAGGTGACCGAACGTGGCGGGACAATGATGCCCCTCGGCGGTCAGTTGAAGGGACACAAGGGCTTTGGGTTCGGGCTGATCGTCGAACTGCTGGGGCAGGGGCTTTCCGGCAAGGGACGGGCGAACGCGCCGCCCGGTGTGTTTTCGCAAAGCGCATTTATTCAGGTCATCGACCCCGCCTTTTTCGCCGGGCTGGACGCCTTTACCGCGCAGTCCGATTATCTCGCCTCTGCATGCCGCAGCAACCCATCCGCGCCGTGGAACGATGGCCCGGTCCGCATGCCGGGTGACAGCGCAGCCCGCAGGCGCCGCTCGGCGTTGGAAGAGGGCGTGCCGGTCGGCGATGTGCCTTGGGAGAAGCTCTGTAAATATGCCGCGCTTTTTGGCCTGCGCATTCCTGATGTCGCCGCGTGAGGCACGCGTCTAAGACTGGCCTTGAACGCGCGATGCCAGTCCCAAGCTCGATCTCCTGAAGACGTGTGTCATGACGTTTCCAGCCGAAATATGGAACAATCTCTATCGTCTCTTGTTACATTAGCGATGAAATAAGTAACGCGCAAAGGCAGGAACAGCTGGAGGTTCCATGAAGCGGAGCATAGGGTTTGGGCTGGTTTTTGCCGTTATTCTGACGGGCTGCACGACCGGTGCAGGCGATTACGCGTCGGCGGGACTGGCCCCCATTCCCGGCAGCATCACCTATCATGGTCAGCCTCGCACGAAGTTGACGAAATCGCCCGTGGGTTCTTCCTTCCCGCACAGCTTTACAGATCAATGGGGACGCCAGGTCGAGGAGATTTACATCATCCGGCCTGATCGGAGCTTGCTGATCGCCGAGCGCCACTATCGGCCGGTCTTCTCGCTCGACGATAACTAGAACAGGATGATTTTACCCCCAGGGGAAGGAGAATTGATCGTGCCGCGACGCAAGAGCACTGAGACGACGACCCTCGACACCAAAGGAGCCAAGATCGGCGAACCGGTGCCGAAAGCCATCATCGATACGAACGCGGCCTCGGTCGGCATTCCCCGGCAGCCTGATCAGGGCCTGCGTGAGGAATTGAGCGCGTTGCGACAGCAAATCGACGCGCTCCAGCGGCAGGTGTTCGATGGTGCCCGATCGTTAAAGGGAGGCGCCCGGAAAGCAATGCGGCAGACGGAAGCGGCTGTGAAGCTCTATCCGGCTTCGACGCTCATCCTCGTTGCGGCCGTTGCGGGTGCGTTCGCCTTCGCTGGACGCCGCGCTTCTCTGCCGCGCCATCGCCATCAATCGCTGCGCGAGTTGAGGGATCTTTACGACACGATCCGCGAGCGCATCTGACAAGATTTCAGGATTGTCAGCATCGCGATTATGCCCGACACTTGCTCATCGAAGCGAGGGCAACCGCATGCTCGACATCATTATACGGAGCGCTCTTGATATTGTTCAGCGTACGGAGCGCCTGATCGAGGCAAGCAAGCAGCTGCTGAAGAGTGAAGACCTTGACGAAGTTGAAGTGTATGAACTCGATTGCGAGATCGAACGGCTCGGGGATGCGGTTTTCGTCGTGGAGGAAGCCATTCGGTCACTTGCACGCGCCGTCGAATGTTGGCCGCAGGCCGCACGGGCCTACGGCATATACAGAACATTGCATTGATGGGCTGTCGCTGCCTTAGGTAGAGCTGACAATTCACGGAGCCCGTTCCGGACGTGTTTTCGAGCCGCGATCTGCGTGTCACGCCGATGTCACGCGACCATGGAAACAATATGTGCTTGATCGGCATGGTTGGGATGAGGCTAAGGTCTCAGACCTAGCGATTGCCGTTCTGATGGCGGGAACCGGCCGCTCTGTTGTTTGATCGATTTTTAAGCGCATTGGAGACATTCGATGAGGGATGTGCTGCCGACTATCACGCGTGTCCTGAGCCGTGGACGGCTGGGGCAATCCTCCTTTTGTTTCGATGGGGCATCACGATGACCTCGAAGACCTCCCGGCGAAAATCTCAGCCCCACGAATTCATCTTTCCGGTTCACACACGCACGATCGCAGAGATCAGATATGACAGCCTCAGCCGAGTCATGACGGTGGTCTATCACGACGGTCGCTCGACGACGACGACTGGCATACAAGGCCCGGCGATGCTGAGGATTCTCGCCCAGCGTCCGCTGGAGCGCTCTCCGTTCCTGTTGCAGACGGTCATCTGACCTGGAGAAACCGTCGCCACCTCTTGTCTCTGCCGCGTGACAAGGCATCCGCTGGCTAAATCGGCATGATTGTGCATCCATTTCCCGCAGGCTGCGTTCCTCTCCTACAGTCAGACCTAATGGAGTGAATGCCGATGACCTTTCCACCGCCGAAAACCGAAGCTCCCGCGCAACGCTTTGAACAGGCAACCGAGGCCGCGCGCGACGCATTGGAAAGACTGATTGCCGTCGCCAATGAGTCCGGATGGGCAACCGGAGAGATAACCGCGGCGCTGCTTAAGGCCGCGCAATTTCTGAGCGACGCCAACAAGAAAGATCCCGATCCGGCTGATGACCCTGTCATCAGCGATGCTTCCGCTAGGCAAGAGCAGATTGGTCATGGCGAGCTGTACGACTAAGCATGTCGCGCAAAAGTGCGCAGCGGTTTTGCAGCAACGACATGCGTAAAGACAAAACCTAAAGCGCGACGCGCTTTAACCCAGATTTTACCGGCCGATCGTCGCAACGGAGCCGCGCACGACGAGGCTGGTGGCAACGCGCAGACGTTCGACGGCAAGCGGGGTGCGTTCGATGCGGGCGACGAGCCGTTCGCCGGCGAGTTTGCCCAGTTCGTAGACGCGCTGGTCGACGATGGTGATCGGCGGAACGGTGACGCTGGTCCAGTCGGCGTCCAGAAACGAAATCATCGAGACATCCTGAGGGATCGACAAGCCGAGCGACTGCAGTGACTTGAAAATGCGCAAGCCCACGAGACTGTCGGATGCCAACAGCGCCGTCGGCGGCGATATCTCCGAGAGCAGGCGTTTTATCACGGCGTTTGTCTGCTGCTGGTTCGTGGCGCCGAGCCGGATGTAATGAAGAGGGTTCGGCAAACCCGCCTCGGTCAGAGCGCTGACGAAGCCTTCCATGCGTTCGCGCACGGCGGAATTTGATATCCGCCCGAGATCAGTGAGCCCGCCGTCCTCGGCGTCCATGGCGGAGATATAGGCGAGGCGGCGATGGCCCTGGCCGATCAGATACCTTGTCGCGGTGAGTGCCGCATCCCTGTCATCCCCGGTCACGGCGTCGACATCAAGCTCCGGGATGGCCCTGTCGAATAGAACCAATGGCACGCCGGCGCGGCGGACGTGCTGCAGGTGATCGAGGCGATCGCAGCGGGCCGGCGTGACGATCAGGCCATCGACGCGTTTACCGATCAGCAGGTCGACCGCCGATTTTTCCGCATCGATCTGTTCGCCCGAATTGGCGATGATGACGTTGAAGCCCGCAAGCCGGGCTGCATCGGTAATGCCGCGCACGGCGAGGCTGAAGAAAGCATTCTCGATATCGCCGACCACCACGCCGATAATGCCTGAGCGTCCCGTGCTCATGCTTCGGGCGAGCTCGTTCGGGCGGTATTCGAGCGCGGCGGCGGCCGCCGTCACCTGATCCTTGATCTTGTCGCTGACGACGCCATAGCCGCCGAGCACGCGGGCTGCCGTCGCCTTCGAGACCCTTGCTGCCTTCGCGACGTCGGCAACCGTGACTGAACGTTTCGGGGCAGCGGAATCTTCCATGGCGCAGCACTACAAGAGTTGTTGACGGCCGGTCAATTGACAGATATCAAATATGTCGTGAGACCGGTCTCTTTATATAGAAGACCGGTATCTTGTCCAGAAGTCTTCGTCGCACGGGCGACGAGACCGGATGATAACGAATGCCGACAAGAGCATCCCTTCAGAGCGGAGAACGAACATGAAGCCTTTTGAATCTTTCGCGGCCGTCGCGGCTCCATTGCGGGCTGGCCTTCTGACGTGCCTTCTGGCGATGGGGGCCGGCTCTGCGGCCGCGGCCGACAATCCCTATAGCCTCATCGAGCCCGGGGTGATCAGCGTCGGCACGATGGGCGATGCCAAGCCCTATACGTTTGCGACGGCGGACGGCCAGTTCACCGGTTTCGATATCGAGTTGTTTCTCAACGTCGTCTCCCGCCTTGGCATTCCGAAAGACAAGGTCACGTTCACGGGCCAGGAATTCTCCGCACTTCTGCCGTCGGTGGCAAACGAACGGTTCGATGTTGCTGTCGCGGCGATCGGAACCACCGAAGCCCGGAAGAAGACCGTCGACTTTTCCGACGGCTATCTTGCCGGTTATCTCTCGGTCCTGACGGCGGATTCCGGCATCAAGGATGTCGACGGCCTCAAGGGCAAGCGTCTCGGCGTCGTGCAGGGGACCTTGCAGGAAGTCTATGCGGCCAAGAATTTCGGTGAGGCCGATCTCGTGAAATTCCCCGACAACAATTCCGCCGTGGCTGCCCTCAACAACGGAACGGTCGATGCGCATTTTCTCGACTACGAGGCTGCCAAACAATATGGCGAGCGCTATCCCGCGCTGAAGATTGCGGTCAACATCCCGTCCTTCGATGCGCCAGCGGGCTTCGTGATCCGCAAGGGAAATGACGCCTTCCGCACGGCGTTGAACACAGCTCTTCACGACGCGATGCAGGACGGCACCTGGAAGACCCTCTATGAAAAATGGTTCCCCGGTTCGCCGATGCCGGACCAGTACCTTCCCAAGAAGTAACGTCGTAAGCCGTCCGCTCCGGCGGACGGTTTCATGCCCGGCTTGGGCTTCGATGAGGATTTCGATGAACTGGCTTGAAAATCTGCGCCGCAGCTTCCTGGACTGGGACGCCATGGCCGAAGTGCTACCGAGCATGATCAGCGTCGGCCTGAAGAATACCCTGATCCTGGCCGCCGCCTCGACCGTGCTCGGCGTCGTTATCGGCATGGCTCTCGCCGTCATGGGTATCTCGCAGTCCCGCTGGCTGCGGCTGCCCGCGCGCGTCTATACCGATGTCTTCCGCGGTTTGCCGGCGATCGTCACGATCCTGATCATCGGTCAGGGTTTTGCCCGGATCGGACGGGAGATCTTCGGTCCGTCGCCATTTCCGCTCGGCATCCTGGCGCTCAGCCTGATTGCCGGGGCGTACATCGGCGAAATCTTCCGATCAGGCATCCAAAGCGTCGAGCGCGGCCAGATGGAAGCCTGCCGGGCGCTCAGCATGAGCTACGGGCAGGGCATGCGCTTGATCGTCATCCCGCAAGGCATCCGGCGGGTTCTGCCGGCGCTGGTCAATCAATTCATCGGAAACGTCAAGGATTCCAGCCTCGTCTATTTTCTCGGATTGCTCGCCTCCGAGCGGGAGATCTTCCGCGTCGGGCAGGATCAAGCTGTCGTAACGGGCAATCTGTCGCCCTTGTTGCTGGCGGGCGTCTTCTATCTCGTCATCACCGTGCCGCTCACTCACTTGGTCAATTACATCGATGTGCGACTGCGCCTGGGAAAACAAGGCCGCAGCTCGGGTGTTGCGAGTGGATTGGTCGAGGTGAGCGAAATGCGCGCCGCCGGTCCGCAACCCCCGGCAAAATCTGTCGAGCAGACCGAACCGCGCTTCAAGGGTGGTGCCCTGAACGTCCGGGATCTCACCATGGCCTATGGTAATCTCGATGTGCTGAAGGGTGTCGATCTCGACATCGCCGCCGGTACCGTCACCTGCATCATCGGTCCTTCCGGCTCGGGAAAATCGACGCTGCTGCGCTGTATGAATAGGCTGGTGGAACCGAAAGGCGGCGACATCCTGCTCGATGGCGCCAGCATTCTGGCCATGAAACCAGAGCGGTTGCGCCGGCGCGTGGGCATGGTGTTCCAGCACTTCAACCTGTTTCCCGATCACACCGCGCTTGAGAACGTCATGCTTTCACTGACGAAGATCAAGAAGATGTCGAGGCAGGAGGCGCGACGCATTGCCGAGGCGCGTTTGGCCGAGGTCGGTCTTGCCGAGCGCAGAAATCATCGCCCGGCAGGTCTGTCTGGCGGGCAGCAGCAGCGCGGTGCCATCGCGCGTGCTCTTGCGATGGATCCGGAACTCATCCTGTTCGATGAAGTGACGAGTGCGCTCGATCCCGAATTGGTGAAAGGCGTTCTCGACTTGATGGCAGCTCTCGGCCGCCAGGGCATGACGATGGCCGTGGTGACGCATGAGATGGGATTTGCACGCAGGGTGGCCGACCAGGTCGTCTTCATGGATGAGGGCCGCATCGTCGAAGCCGGCTGCCCGGGGCAAATCTTCGACAATCCCCACAGCGAGCGGCTGAAACGCTTCCTTGCGGAAGTCCTCTAAAGCATGTCGCGCAAAAGTGTGCAGCGGTTTTGCGGCAACGACATGCGCAAAAAACAAAGAGCCAAAGCGCGAGGAGCGAATCTGAAAGATCGCGACGCGCTTTAGCCCCTGACGCGAGGCATGCCGCTGAGGGCTCCTACGACGGATGCATGGAATTCGTTCGACATAGCAGGAAACAAGGTTATCGACATGAATGCTTCCCCCAAACCTTCGAAGGTCGTCGTCATCGGTGGCGGCATATTCGGCGTCTCGACGGCTGTCCATCTCGCTCGCCTCGGGATCGCCACCGTGCTCGTCAGCGATGGGCCGCTTGCCAATGGCGCCTCCGGCCGTTCGCTCGCCTGGCTCAATTCGGCCCGGAAACGCTCTGATGCCTATCACCGGCTGCGCCTCGCCGGCATCGACCGTTATCGCACCCTTGCTGCCCGATATCCGGATGCGCCCTGGCTGCGTTTCGATGGCGGCCTGACCTGGGATGCCGATGACGCCGGCAATGAGATAGCCGAGGTCTTCGACTTCGAGCGCGACCTCGGCTATCACGCGCAATGGCTGGCCCAGGAAAACATTCCCGGCGCGACGCCCGGCGTCGACGCCGGTGCGGTGACGCCGCAGGGCGCGATCTTCAATCCCGGAGAAGGTTGGGTCGATCTTCCCTCGCTGATCGGCCTTCTCGCGGAGGAATTCCGTTCGCTCGGCGGCGAGGTCGTGACGGACGCCGGGCGCGCGGCGATTGATGTCGAAGGCGCCCGTGTCTGCGGCGTGAGCGCAGCGGACGGCAGACACTGGGACGCGGAGTCTGTGCTGCTCGCCGCGGGCGGCGCCGTTCCGGCAATCGTTGCCGAAGCCGGCCAGCATATCGACGATGCAACGCCGGTCGCGCTTCTCGTCAGGACCAAGCCGATCCGCCATTCGCTGAAGGCCGTGCTCAACACCCCCCGCGTCGCCATCCGACCCATGCCGAATGGCGGCTTCGCCCTCGATTCCGCCTGGTCCGAGGAAGAGGTCGAAGTGACGCCGGACGGCGGCTATGAAGTCAGACAATCGACGTTGGACGGGCTGCTGCGCGAGGCGTCAAAAGTTCTCGAAGGCAACCCGACGCTCGAGATCGAAGATTATGGGGTCGGCCCAAAGCCCATTCCGGGCGATGGCGAGCCGGTCTTTGGCGAACTGCCGTCGATCTGGGGTTACTTCGTCGCCTTCAGCCATAGTGGCGCCACCCTCGGCCTGATCGCCGGTGAACTGCTGGCCGACGAGATCGCCACCGGACGCCGTCATCCGCTGCTGGCGGAGTTTCGGCCCGAACGTTTCAGCGCGTCGCGAGGATGACGGTCGTGGAAGGAGCGGAAGTCCGACTCGGCGCCGTTGCGAACCGCGACCGGCGTCCGATGCATCCTTCTGAGCCGTCGAGCGTTCTATCGCCAGGAACAACTGGAGATCCATCATGTTCAAGGACGAACTCGGGGACATCGGCACAAACCTGGACAGGCGCGACAATACCGGCACCGCACCGGCTGCTTTCGAAGATGCAAACGCCAATCCCGATCTCATCAGGCGTGAGGGCTTCGCGAGCGAGGCCGAATATCGGGCTTATATCGCGACGCTCGGTGGTCATGCTCCGGTTGGAGGCACCTTTGAGGAGCCTCTCCTGGCCTCTGACAATCATGCCCTGGAAGGCCGTCTGCGAGAACTGAGAGAAGAACTCGAAAACCTCCGCGCCCGCCTTCAGGTGATCCAACATCAGGCTGCGACCGTCGTTGCGGCGAACGTCCGCTGGGCCGATGCAAGCGCCCACGCGCAGCTTGGCAATCAGCCCTGGCTCAAGCTGGCCGGCGCAATGGCGGCAACATTCGTCGTCACCAGAGGCATCACGCGGCTGCCGCTCGGAACCGTGGCGACGACGGCGCTACCGTTGGTGGCGGCCGCGATGAAACGGAAGTCCGTCAGGTGAACATCGTCCTCTAACGGGACATCGGGCACGGCACACTTCTGCTTCAATCGCCTTCTCTCGGCGTCCGTTTAGGCGAAACTAATTTCCGCAAGGAGAGGCAGGTGATCAGAGGCGACCCTTGTCAGTCGGTTTTCCAGGACCGTCGCCTGTTTGACGACGAGATCGTCGGAAACGAGAATGTGGTCAAGGCGCATCAGCGGATAGCGGGAAGGGAAGGTTGCTCTTGGTGTGGCCTTGCCTTCGCGCTGAGCATCCTTCAATGACTGAGTGGCAAGTCGGTAAGTCGCCGATGCCGGAATGGCGTTGAAGTCGCCGCAAAGGATGGTGGGGAGAGATTCGCCCGCTGTCCCGCGCAGCCAGCCCGAGTTCAACAGCGTCGTCATCTGCCGCATGCGCTCGCGGCCGCGAAGGCCAAGATGGGTGTTGACGACCAGCAGTTTTCTGTCGCCGACCAGTATTTCGACCGAAAGGGCACCGCGCTGTTCGCCGATGGATGGCAGCGGGCCGGCCTTGACCGCGCCAGTCGGCAGCGCGGTGATGATCGCATCGCCATACTGCTCTTCGGCAATCGACAGCGCCGGATGAAAATGAGCCTGCATCTCCAGAAGCGCGGCGATCGTATGGGCCTGGTCGATGCCGCCGGTCCTGCGCCTGAGGACATCGACCTCCTGAAGAGCGATGATGTCGGCTTCCGCCTCGGCGATGACTGAAGCAATGCGTCCGGGATCGAGCTTGCGGTCGTTGCCGATACAGCTGTGCACGTTATAGGTTAAGAGTTTGATCGTTTTTTCCGACATGAGTCCGCTGAAGCTTGTCCTTGGGGACATGGATCTCGTTCCCCAGGGGAACACAAAACTCATTTGATCGTTCCAGATTATCGAACCATCCCGTTTGCACTCCTGAGGACAATCGATGAGCTTGAAAAACATGATCTGGAATGGACTGCTCGTTGCTGCCCTTTGTTTCGCGGTCTTCCTTCTTTACCGCATCTTCCAACAGTACAGCCTCGAGCAGATCGTCCAATCGGTTCGCAGCATACCTTTTTCGAATTTCTGCGTAGCCCTGCTGTTTGCGGCGGCATCCTATCTATGTCTTGGCTGTTTCGATCTCCTGGCGATCCGTTCACTCGGCAAATCCTTGCCTTATCCCAAAATCGCGTTGGCTTCGTTCATCAGCCTGTCGCTCGGCCACAATATCGGTTTTGCCGGACTGAGCAGCGGCGCCTTCCGCTACCGTTTTTATTCGCGCTGGGGGCTGACGACCGAGGATGTCGCCAATATCATCCTGTTTTGCGGCATCACAGTCGGGCTGGGGCTGATCACGCTTGGCGGCCTGGCGATGATCATCAATCCCGGCGACGCCGGGCGCCTGCTGCGGCTCGATCCGGCCGGTGTGCGCATCTTCGGCTTGCTGGCGCTCATCGTGCCGGTCGTCTACGCGGGGCTGGCGTTTTTCATCCGCAGCAAGTTGCGGCTTTGGCGCTGGTCCTTTCAGTTGCCGCGATTTTCGATAGCGGTCGCGCAAGTTGGGGTCGGCACGATCAACTTCGGGTTCGTTTCTGCCTGTCTCCACCAGATGCTCTCAGCCTTCGGCGATGTTGCCTTCTTCAGATCGGTAACAGCCTACGTGCTCGCCAACTCGGCAATTCTTGCAACGCATGTTCCAGGTGGTCTCGGCGTGCTCGAGGCGACCGTCTCCTATGCGGTGCCGAAGGAAGCATCCATCGGCGCGCTGATCGCATTCCGCTGCGTCTATTTCTTCATTCCGCTGGCGCTTGGCGCAACGCTACTCGCAATCAGCGAGGTCGTCTTTCGCCGCCGATCACGTGGAGCGAACGAGACGGCGGACGAAGGCGCCGAGGCCCAGTCGGCTTAGCAGTGTGGTGGGCCGACCCGGGTCGAAGAGCGCGGTTCCCATGACTGGCTTGGTGCTGCCGGCCATGTCGACTGCAAACTCGCGCAAGCCGCGGCGACCATCATTCAGCGTCTCGATCGCTTCGATCACCGATCCTGTCCGAGCGAAGGCTGCAGCAAAGGTCTCGGCCGCCCTTCCTAGGTATTCCGAAAGCAGGCGGTTGCGAAGATCCACGATCCCCCGGCGTTGATCCTCGCCGTCGGCCTCCAAGAGCATATCGCATTCGGTATCAATTGCTTCCGAGCGGTTGTTGATGTTGGACGAGCCGATGCGCACCAATTTGTCATCGGCAATTATCAGCTTGGAGTGGACTAGCACCTCCACTTCTGTGCTCGACGCCAGCGGGGCTCGCCCAGGGGCAGTGGCTTTGGGCATGACCGGCCCCGGAACAACGGGATAGTAGATGCGCAGCCGATGAGCGCGATCAGCGCGTTTGAGGCGACGGATGACACGGTCGCGATTATTGCCCATGACAAGCTTTTCGATCAGCCCGTGAGAGCTGCGCGTACAGATGATGATGACTTCAGGCCCGTCTTCCTCCTCAAGCCCGGCGGCGATGGCCTCCGCGACGCGGAAGGAGGCGAGGTATTGTGCTTCGATGTAAAGTGATCGCTTCGCCCGGGCGATCACATCAAGTGTCATGTCGATACCGTCGCTTACGCCGGTCCGCAAGGCCGTCGAGGGTTCCGTCAGCGCGAAACTGACCGAAATATCTCCGATCGAAACCGGCAGATCATCGGGCCAGACGAAAGGCGCGCTCGCGACCAGCGGCGAGTGGCTTTCGCCGGTGGCGTCTTCCCAGCGCCGCCTGGCGATATCGCCGATCAGCTTGGCTGCGTCGCCCGTGACCATCGCTTGAACATCGTGCAGGGGGTCGTAGGAAACGCCGGCGGGATCACGTCGCAGTTTGTCTTTGGCGCGATGAAGCCAAGTGTCCCACCGCCGCGCCGTCAGATCCATCCCACCGATGAAGGAGACCGCGTCGTCGATGCAGACGAGTTTCTGATGATGGCAGCCGCCGACTGCCCGCGCAGAATCGAAGCGCAGATCGATCCGGGCATTCTTCGGGAAATTCTTCTTGCGAAACAGCTGCAGGGACTTGTTCGAATAGAGGGGGCCGAGCGCCCAGACGAGGATGCGTATTTCCAGTTCGGGATTTTCCGCCGCGAGACCGTGCAGCAGGTCGGCAAGCGTCTCCTCGGATTTATCGGGTTCCATCAGGATGTCGGGATTGAAATCCCATCCGATGATCCAGACAGTGCGCCGCGCCTGCCGTAGCGCCCGCGCCAGCTCGGCAAAATAGCTGTTGCCGTTGATCAGGAAGGCCGCCTTCGCGGCACTCCCTTGCAGGTCAAACCCACTGCAATCTTGCCTTTTATGGCCGACCAGCGCCGGCAATTTTGCCTGTGTCAGCGTCGGATGATTGAAGACGGTCTCAATTGCGGTCATGATTGCCTCTGCCTCTAACTGGGGAAACAAACGCTTGGAATATTTCTGGGTTCCCTGCGGTGGCGGAAGAGGCGGCCGGGCTGACTTCGTCCGGCGATAGAAAGCCTAAGGAAACGCGATGTCACAACGAGCAGGCAGTGCCGATCTTCCGCTTCACGGGGGACGTGTGCCACATTGGCTGGGCGACCGGATGACGCGACTCGGTACGCTGATCACCGAGGCGATCGTTCATCACTATGGCCGCGACGAATTCCTGCGCAGGCTTGCGCATCCCTTCTGGTTCCAGTCCTTCGGCGCGGTCATGGGCATGGACTGGCATTCCTCCGGCATCACCACCAGCGTTCTCGGCGCCTTGAAACGCGGACTGAAGCCGCGCGCCGGCGAACTCGGCCTGCATGTCTGTGGCGGCCGCGGCGCGCAGTCGCGCAAGACCCCGCAGGAGCTGCTGTCGATCGGCGAACGGGTCGGTCTCGATGGGGAGGGGCTGGCGACGACGAGCCGTCTCATTGCCAAGGTCGACAGCGCCGCCCTTCAGGACGGGTTCGATCTTTATCTGCACGGCTTCATCGTCGCCGATGACGGCCATTGGGTGGTCGTGCAGCAAGGCATGAATGGCGACAAGCGGCAGGCCCGGCGCTATCACTGGCTGTCGGAAGGGCTGGAGAGCTTCGTCGACTCGCCGCATGCGGCCATCGAGGGCAGGAGCCAGGGCGAGATCGTCAATCTGGCCGACAGGCGCGCCGAGCGTTCTCGGCGTGGCCAACTCGATCTGCTGGCGACGCTCGGTCCCGACCGGATCGTTCGCGAGGCCGCCGCGCTGCTGCGTGTTGAGCACCCGGCGCCCGAGCCTGCCGAACAACCGATGCTGCCGCACCTGATCATGCCGACCCATCACGACGTTCGCGAAAGTGACATCATCATGAGGCGCCTGCACGGAAATCTGGCCGCCGCAGCCGACCGTGGACCGGCGGATTTCGAAGAGCTGCTGCTGGTTCCAGGTGTCGGTGCCCGCACCGTGAATGCGTTGGCCCTGGTGGCCGAAGTCGTCCACGGCGCGCCTTGCCGTTTTTCCGATCCGGCGCGCTTCTCGATCGCCCATGGCGGCAAGGACCGCCATCCCTTCCCAGTGCCGCTCAAAGTCTATGACGAGACGATCGGCGTGATGAAATCGGCGGTACAGAAAGGCAGGCTCGGACGGGAGGAGGAACTGCAGGCGCTGAAGCGCCTCGATGACCAATCCAGGCAGATGGAACGCTACGTCACCGGTCCAGACCTCAAGGAAATTATCGCCGGCGAATTCCGCCAGTCCGCCGATTTCGGCGGCCGGAGCGTCTTCGGCTGTGAGGAGCCGCCCGCAGAGTAGGGCACCCCTTTGTGCCACTGTCTTAACTCGCTGAGCCGGGTAGGGTGACCTCGCCGTTTTCCTCACCATCCCAGTACCGGATGGAGGACGCCGAAACTTTGATAAGAACGATCCCGGGAGTGTCCACACCTTCAGGAAACCACCGCTGGAGATCGGGCACCCAATGTTCTTCGAACGCCGCCTTGTCCCGCACCAGCGAGGCGAAGCCCTCGACAGCGATGAAAATCCCCGGTTTGCCGAGGAGGCTGGGAGGTGCCGTGAACGTCAGCGAGACGATGTCGATGCCTTCGATCTCCGTGATTTTCCTGCTGTCCTCATACGAAAAGAACCAGGAATCCCCGTCATATTCGACGTCGCCATTATTGCTCATCGGTCGGGCCGAGATGCAGCCCGACCCGGCGTTCGTCGACAGCATGCAGAAATCGATCTTCTTCAGTTGTGAGGATAGGTCTTCGAGGGTCATGGACGCCATTGCGATCTCCCGGGTTTGAATGCTCGGGAGTAGCGTGCAGGCGTCCAAATTGTTCCGTGGAAAGCCTGCGTGACTAAGCCTCCATCCTTTTGATCTATTCCCGCAAGGTTTAAGGATGGAAGTATGCAGGAATTCCAGGGGTTACAGCAGCGTCCTGTGCAAAGCTGAAGATAAGCGGCGCTATACCCTCAATGGCCGTCGGGCGGGACGGCTTCGACCGGAACCGTCTCTTTCAGGTTCTTCCGGTGGAAGATGAAGAGCCCGGCAAAGACGATGATTGCGGCGCCGATGACGATCTGTGCATCGGGAATATCATTGAAGAAGAAATAGCCCAGAATGATCGCCCAGAGCAGCAGCGTATACTGCAGCGGCGCCAACAGCGATGCCGGCGCGAGCTTCAGCGAGCGTGTGATCAGCAGGTGCGCGCAGGAGGCGACGATCCCGAGCAATAGCATGCCGGCCCAATCGACAAGCGTTGCCGGCTGCCAATGGCCGATGCTCAAGACGATGCCGGTGCCGAGCGCGGCCACCGTCTGCCATGTCACAAGCGTCGTGTCGCTGGTCGAACGCAGGTAGCGGCTCATCACCAGCGATAGCGCAAAGGCAAGGCTGCCGAGAAGACCGAAGAGCGAAGGAAGTGACAGCATCGCCGTCGATGGGCGCAGCGCAATGACGACGCCTGCAAAGCCAAGCAGAACAGCAAGCCAGCGGCGCCAGCCGATCTTTTCCCCGAGAAAGAAATGCGAGAGCGCCGCAATGTAGATCGGCCCGGCCATATAGAAGGTCATGACGTCTGCGAGCGGTAGATAGGCAACGGCGGCGTAGAACAGGGCAACATCGGCGGTCGCGATGGCGACCCGGATGAACTGGAGGCCCTTCTGTTCGACGCGAAACAGGGCCATCGGCCCTTGTCGCGCGATCATCGGCCCGAGCACGACGAAAGCGCCGACGGAACGGATAACCAGCACTTGGCCGACGGCAAAGCTTGCGACCAACCACTTGCCCATCGCATCGTTCAGCGCAAAGAGCAGATCGCCGAGCAGCATCAGCACGACGCCGGTCATGATCAGATTTCCGGCATTGGCTGCGGCCGTCTTGGTCTTCATCATTGGCGTCCTTGCAAGAAGGGCCGCTCAGGCGCGGCCGAGGTCGGCTTCAGCTTTAACACCGCCGATGTCAACGGTTAGTTTCGCCCGAAATTTGTTTGATCGCCGCCGTCGCTGGGGCCGCGGTGCTCCCGTCACGTTCCCTAGGGGGGCGTCCTCGCCGCTATGCCGGACATCTGCGGATACAAATCGGCGTGACCTCGGACATATCTCGGATACATGAAAAAGGCACCGTCTTGGGGCGAAAATTCAACCCTAAAACGGAGTTTCCCTTTGACGTCCCTCCCTCCTGATATTAACCGCCGCAATTTTCTGGCGGCCGCTGCCATCGCCGGCACTGCAACGATGTTAAAGCCTGCGATGTCATTTGCTTCCGCTGGCGCAGCCCACGAGATTCGACCTTTCAAGGTAAGCGTTCCCGACAGCGCTCTCCAAGAGTTGAAGCAGCGCCTTGCCTCAGCGCGATGGCCCGCCAAGGAAACCGTCGGTGACGACTCCCAGGGCGTCCAGCTCGACCGTTTTCGCGCCCTCGTGAACTATTGGCAGGACGGTTACGACTGGCGGAAGGTCGAGGAAAAGCTCAATGCCATTCCGATGTTCATTACCGAAATCGATGGGCTCGACATCCATTTCATCCACGTCCGCTCCAGGCACGAGAACGCGCTGCCGTTGATCATGACCCATGGCTGGCCGGGTTCGATCCTTGAATTGCTCAAGGTCATCGATCCGCTGACAAACCCGACAGCTCACGGCGGGAGGGCCGAGGATGCCTTCCATCTGGTCGTTCCCTCGATTCCGGGCTTCGGTTTTTCCGGTAAACCGGACGTGCGGGGATGGGGTTCCGACCACATCGGTCGCGCATGGAGCACGCTCATGGACCGGCTCGGATACCAAAAATACGTCTCCCAGGGTGGCGATTGCGGCTCGGTCATCTCGCAGCGCATGGCGCATCAGAACGTTCCCGGTTTGCTGGGCATTCATCTCACCATGCCTGCAATCGTCCCGCGCGAAATCGTACCTCTCCTCGCTGCAGGCGCTGCCGCACCCGAAGAGTTCAACGAGGAGGAGCGAGCTTGTTTCGATAAGCTGGCGATCTTCTACCGAGATAGCGCTGCCTACGCGCAAATGATGGTCACCCGTCCGCAGACCATCGGCTATTCGTTGGTAGATTCACCGGTCGGAATGGCCGCTTGGATGTACGACAAGTTTGCTGAATGGACATTTAGCGACAAGCAGCCGGAAAAGGTCCTGACGCGCGACGAGATGCTCGACGACATTTCGCTCTACTGGTTCACGGAGACCGGTGCCTCGGCTGCCCAAATCTATTGGGAAGACCATACCAACAACTTCAATGCCCTCGACAAGATCCCGACGTTGCCGGTGGCGGTCAGCGTCTTCCCAGGGGAAATTTATCAAGCCCCGAGGTCGTGGACAGAGCGAGCCTACGGCAACCTGATCTATTTCAACGAGGTTGATAACGGCGGACATTTCGCCGCTTGGGAACAGCCCGCGATCTTCACGAACGAAGTTCGGGCGGCGTTCCGTTCGCTACGCTAAGTCGAGTGCTTGATGGCCGTCGCGATTGCGGCGGCCATCGCCTTCAGCCGCAAGCGAGCGCGTCGTCCGATATCCCTTTCGAGTTCTGTTTCAAGCACTTTGCGTTAAGGGCGGGTGTCGTGGTAGGAGTTGGGTATGAACTCACTAAGCGATATAGATTGCCAAAGCTGCGGCGCGTGTTGCTCTTTTTCATCGGATTGGCCAAGATTTTCTACGGAAAGTGATGCTGCTCTCGATTTGCTGCCACCGCGCTTCGTTGCGGCAGATGAGACGGGAATGCGTTGTAGCGGGTCGCGTTGCTCTGCGTTGGCAGGTCGGGTCGGTTTTGAGACATCGTGCCTCGTTTACGATATTCGGCCTGTCGTTTGTCGCGAATGCGTTCCTGGAGATGATGCCTGCCTGATGGCGCGTGAAGCCTTCGGATTAACGCTGCCGCATCAGATCCTCGGGTAGGCCAGCGCTTGAACGGGAACCAAATTCATAGCTTTGCGCGGAAGATAAACGAATTCGGGCGATTTATCCTCGACCTCGAACGCCTGAACCAAGCATTTTAGCGCAGCTTTTCAACGGCGATGGCGAGACACGTCTTGAATGCGGCGAGGTCGGTATAGAGCGCATCCCGAGGCGCGTCTCCGACGATGAGGACGCCACCGCGCCGCTCGATCCCGGCGTGCAGCATGAGATTGTCGGCCAGGCCGAAATCCTCGACGGCAATCCCGTTCGGGTCTCGCAGTCGACCGTCGGCATCATAGGCGAGGGCCCCGCCGTAAAGATCGCTCACCCGTCCGCTGTGATCTCGGGCCACATTCGTGTAGGCGAATACCGGCTTACCACTTGCGCACATGAATCCGAGTTCGAAGGCCGTCCCGGTATCGGCGGCAATGCCACGAAAGGGCGTCAGATTGGCGATGATGGCGTCAGCCTCCATCATCATCTTTTCGTCCACCGCGTTTATTGCCGCTGCGCGCTCGCGCTTCGAGTTCGTGTGCGGGATTTCCAGATCACCGGGCGAGAGTGGGAAAAGTCCCGCCTCGCGCGCAAGCGCTGCCTTCCGGTCGAGCATTTCACGGGCGTTTGGAAGGAAGACCTCCGGACCGGCCAGATAAACTTTTTTTGTCATAGACGAATTGCACCTTAATGGGATGGGCTCGGAATACCTCCCTTGCTGTATAGCCAAGGAGGATCACAATCCAGTGGACGAGAACCGCCCGCGACGCGCAGCGTGTACCAATCAGATCGTTAGCCGATGGAATTGTTCCGTAGCGTGTTGGTCCGGTCGATGGCTCTTCATAGGACTAAAGCCCTATGCTGGAACGAGCCCGCGCAGATGACGTTCAGCCGATAGCTGAAGGAGCTGAAGAGATGTCGATGCGCCGCGATTTTTGGGACCAACCCGTTGAGGTCATCATTGGGGATGGCGACCACCTTAAGAGTATCCGCAGCAGCCGGGACGCGCTCGCATATCTCATGACCTGTTGGCCGCGTGAGAGAGCAGCCTCCTTCGCCGTCGCGAAGAGGATCTGCACGGACGCCGTTGACGGGCGGGCAGATCCATCCGCTGCCGCATTGGCATTCAAAGTTGCGGCTGAGGAAGCCGGCGTCCTTCACCGCTAGCCGTTCTTTGCGTCGAGGAAAAGCGATTGGGCACACAGTCGGACCTTCAGTGATTTCATGTGAAATATATTTCAGCGCGTGAATTTTATTGACAGCTCTCTATCGTTGGGATTACCTGCCCATACCGGACTTCGAGGAGGAACTCCGGTCTTCAATGGATCATCGGCAGCCGCTCAGGTGCCGCCGGATATTTGGGAGGGGCCTCGGCCTCGAGGAGGAAACTTGCGCAGATTTCTAAGCACGACCGCATTGGCGGTCCTCGCATCGACACTATTGGCTGGCGTGGCCAGCGCAGACACGGAAAATCCGTTCCGCTGCAAGCCGGGCGAAAAATACGTCATGAATGTGATGGTCTCGGGCGTCGAATATTGGTTTCCGGTCTATGAGATGTTCAAGCAAGCCGGTCAGCAGCTCGGTTGCGAGACGGCTTATACCGGCACGCCGGAATATGACGTCAACAAGCAGATTGCCACCTTCGACCAGGCGCTGGCCCAGAACCCGGCCGGTATCCTCGTTCATCCGATGAACTCCGACCCGTTTATCGAGCCGATCAACCGGGCTATCGATCAGGGCACGGCGGTCGTTACCTTCGCGGCCGATGCGCCGCTCTCCAAGCGCATTTCGTTCATCACATCGGATAATACCCGTGAGGGCACCTATGCGGCCGACGCGATTGCCGAAAAGATGGGTAGCAAGGGCGAATATGCCGTTCTCGAAAATCCGGGCCAGGACAACCACGACAAGCGTATCGCCGCCTTCATCGCCCGTATGGAGGAAAAATATCCGGATATGAAGCTGGTCGGCCGCGCTGCCTCCAACCAGGACCCGAACAAGGCCTATCAGGGCCTGATGAGCCTGGTGCAGGCACATCCGAACCTCGGCGCCGTCTTCATGCCGGAAGCGAATTCGGCGATCGGCGCTTCGCAGGCCAACAAGGAAAGCGGCGGCAAAATCCTGGTGATGTGCGCCGACGTCAACGCCAACATCCTCGACATGATCAAGGCGGGCGAAGTGTTCGGCTCGATCAACCCGAACCAAGGCATGCAGGGTTACATGGGCTTCATGCTCCTGTGGCTGGCCAAACATCCGGAACTCATCGACCCGATGAACGACGCCAAGCGCGCCAGCTTCAACCCGATGAGTATTCCATTCGTCGACAACGGCCTGTCGATCGTCACGGCCGATAATGCCGACGACTTCTACTGGGATAAGTACCTCAAACGGCGGGGCACCAAAGGCATCGATGAGTAAGCCCACTGCATAATTCCTGAAATCGGAATCGACTTAAGGACAAATTATGCAGCGGACCAAAGCGTTACAGCGACCTTTGCGCGTCTGAAACGACGCGCGGCGCAGTAGGTGCCGGCTGTCCGAGGCATGAATCCCCGGACAGCCATCGCGAGCGTGAAGAGGAGACGATGATGGCGTCGGTGCCGGTTCTGGAAATCCGCAATGTCAGCAAGCACTTCGGTGCGGTGAAGGCGTTGACGGAGGTGAGTTTCAGCCTGGAAAAAGGCGAGGTTCATGCGCTTTGCGGCGAAAACGGCGCGGGCAAGTCGACGCTGATGAACATCATTGCCGGCGTGCTGCAGCCGACCGAGGGGTACGTTCTTGTCGACGGCGCGCCGGTAAAAGTGACGTCGCCGACCGTGGCGCAATCGCTCGGGCTTGGCCTCGTGCATCAGGAAATCGCGCTCTGCCCCGATGCGACGGTGGCCGAGAACATGTTCATGGCCGCTACCAACCGCCGCCGCTCGCCTTTCATGAATTATGGCAAGCTGGCGCGGGATGCGCAGGTCGTGATGAACCGGCTGGCGCCGATCGACGTCCGCCGTAAAGTCGGCGACCTGTCGATTTCCAGCCAGCAGCTTGTCGAGATCGCCAAGGCACTGACGCTCGAATGCCGGGTGCTGATCTTCGACGAACCGACGGCAGCGCTGACGGAATCGGAGACGCAGATCCTGTTCGGGATCATCCGCGACCTCAGGGCGCAAGGTATTTCGATCATCTATATCAGCCACCGCATGGCCGAAATCTTCAGCCTGTGCGACCGGGTCACCGTGTTCCGCGATGGCCGCTATGTCTCGACGGAGAAGGTGGTGGATTTGACGCCGGATGATGTGGTGCGTCGCATGGTTGGACGCGAGATCACCCAACTCTATCCGGAAAAGCAGGCGCCGGCGGAGCGGACCGACGAGATCATTCTAAGCGTCAGCGATCTCGGCGACGGCAGCCGCTTCACGGATGTGAGCTTCGAACTGCGCAAGGGCGAAATTCTTGGTGTCGGCGGGTTGATCGGCTCCGGCCGCACCGAGATCGCCGAAGGTATTTGCGGATTGCGGCCGGTGATTGCCGGCGAGGTTGAACTGCATGGGCAGCGGCTGCAGACGCGGTCCTATGCGCAGGCCGCGCAGGCAGGCGTCGTTTACCTGTCGGAAGACCGGAAAGGCTCCGGCATATTCCTCGATCTTTCCATCGCCCAGAACATTGCCGTTCTCGATCTGAAATCACTGACCGGACCGCTTGGGCTGTTGAATTCCAAAGCCGAGGCGGATCGAGCCCGCGACCTGGTCCGCCGGCTCGGCGTGCGGATGGGTGGCATCGACATGCCGATGTCGTCGCTGTCGGGCGGAAACCAGCAGAAGGTGGCGATTGCCAAGCAACTGGCGGTTAACCCCAAGGTCATCCTGATGGACGAGCCGACCCGCGGCATCGATGTCGGCGCCAAATCGGAAATTCACCGGCTGCTGCGCGATCTCGCACGCTCCGGCATCGGCATCGTCGTCATCTCGTCGGAACTGCCGGAGCTTCTCGGCCTGTGCGACCGGGTGCTGGTCATCCACGAAGGCAGGGTTGCAGGCGAAGTCGAGGGCGAGGCGATGACGGAAGAGGCGATCATGCGGTTGGCGTCGGGGATCGGCGGTCACGATAGTTCAAGGGCATCAGAGCATGCCGCATAGAGAAAAAGCAGGGGCAGGAGACAAGGTCATGGCGGACGCAACGTTGGCAATGGCACATCAGCCACGCGCGCCCGGCTGGAAAC
Organism: Rhizobium sp. NZLR11; assembly: GCF_019685115.1. NCBI lineage: Bacteria > Pseudomonadati > Pseudomonadota > Alphaproteobacteria > Hyphomicrobiales > Rhizobiaceae > Rhizobium > Rhizobium sp. NZLR11. The sequence continues at coordinate 168,638 of NZ_JABDWD010000012.1, forward strand.
GGCTGGGGACAATGCGCGAGGCGGGACTGATCGCGATCATCCTGGCGCTCTGCATCGTCATGAGCATTGCCTCGCCGCATTTTCTGACGCTCGGCAATTTTCGGGCGATGCTGATGTCGTTCTCGGTGGAAGGGATCGTCGTCGTCGGAATGACCATCCTGTTGATTGTCGGCGGCATTGACCTGTCGGTCGGCTCGGTCGTCTGCTTCTCGATGGTGCTGTCTGGCTCGCTGTTCCTGATCGGGCTCGATCCGTGGAGCGCATCCCTGATCGGGATCATTGCCAGCGGCCTGATCGGCTGTGTCATGGGCTTCTTCGTCACGGTCGTCGGGCTCAACCACTTCATCACCTCGCTTGCGGCCATGGTCATCGTGCGCGGCATCTGCCTGATCATTACCAAGGGCACGCCGCTGTCGCTGTTCACCTTGCCGCCCTCGTTCAAGGCGGTCGGGCAGGGCACGTTCTTCGGTGTCCCCTATGTGATCCTGATCTTCGTTGCCGTCGTCGCGCTGTTCGATTTCCTGCTGCGCCGGGCGACCGCCTTCCGCAAGGTGTTCTACACCGGCAGCAACGAGAAGGCGGCGCTCTATTCCGGCATCAAGACCAACCAGGTGAAGTTCTGGGTGACGGTGCTCTGCGCCACGCTGTCCGGTGTTGCCGGGGTGATCTACATGTCCCGCTTCGGCGCCGCGACCCCGACCTTCGGCGTCGGCATGGAGCTCAACATCATCGCCGCCTCGGTGATTGGCGGTGCGTCGCTGAATGGCGGCTCCGGCACCATCCTCGGGGCAATTCTCGGTATTGCCCTGCTGTCGGTCGTCACAAGCTCGTTGATCTTGCTCGACGTGTCCGTCTATTGGCAAGACATGATCAAAGGCTGCATTCTGCTTGCTGCCGTCTCGATCGACCATTTCCTGCACAAGCGGAAGGCTGCCTGATATGCCGATAGCCAAACTCAGACCCGCAAACGCACCGCGCGAGGAAATCGTCATCGCCCGGCAAATGCACCGGGCTCTGGTCCTGCATTTTCTCGAAGGACTGACGCAGGCGCAGATTGCCGATCAGCTCGGCATCTCGCACGCCACCGTCAACCGCCTGATCAAGCGCGGCCGCCAGCTCGGCCTGGTCGAGATCAAGATCAAGTCGCCGGTCGAGCCGCTGGTTGATATGGAAGAACGGCTGCTGGCGCTTGGCGGCATCGGTCGTGCGGTGGTGGTGCCGACAGTGTCCGACAATCTGCAGACGGCGCTGCAAGCTGTCGGCGAAGCGGCAGCGCGGTTGCTGCTGGAAGAGATCATCGACGGCGATACGATCTGCATCACTGGCGGCAAAGGGGTGAGCGCCGTCGTCGCCGGTCTGCAGCCGCCGCGTCGTTTCGACATCGAAGTCATTCCGGCAACCGGCTGCGTGCAGGGTAAGCACTACACCGACGTCAACCATGTCTCGACCTTGATGGCCGACCGGCTTGGAGGACGTTCCTATCAGATCCACGCACCGCTCTTTGCCGACGATGCCGAGCAGCGGGCGATGCTGATCAACATGCGCTCCGTCGCAGACGTTTTCAAACGGGCGCGCGAGGCGAAGGTGGCCGTCGTCGGCATCGGCTCGATCCTGTCGGACGATTCCAGCTATTACGACCTGCATCCCTCCTCAAGCACCGACCGCGCCGCGATCGAGCGGTCCGGCGCCTCCTGCGAATTGCTGGCGCATCTGCTCGATGATCATGGCCGGGTCTGCGACTACAGCCTCAACCGTTCGCTGGTGTCGTTGACGCTGGCGGAATTCGCCTCGATCCCCACCAAGATCGGTGTGGCGAGCGGGCCGAACAAGGCAGGCCCGATCCTCAGCGTTCTCAGGGGCAATCATCTGGATACGCTGGTGACCGATGAGGCGACGGGTGCGCAGGTGCTGGCACTGGCGAATGGCGAAGGAAAATGGGCATGAGCGGACAGCAATTGACACGCGAGATCGGCAAATCCGGCGTTTCCGCCTCGGCGGTTGGGCTGGGCACCTGGGCGATCGGCGGCTGGATGTGGGGCGGGACTGACGAGAAAGAATCGATTGCCGCGATCCAGGCATCGCTCGACGCCGGCGTGACCCTGATCGACACGGCGCCAGCCTATGGGCTCGGACGTTCCGAGGAAATCGTCGGCAAGGCCTTGACCGGTCGCCGCGACAAGGCGGTCATCGCCACCAAATGCGGCCTTGTCTGGCATACGCAGAAGGGCCGTCATTTCTTCGATCAGGACGGCAAACCGGTCCACCGTTATCTCGGCCGCGATGCGATCCTGCATGAGGTCGAGGAAAGCCTGAGGCGGCTCGGTACCGACTATATCGACCTCTACATCACCCATTGGCAGGACCCGACGACAGCGGTCGAGGAAACCATGCGGGCGCTGGAAGATCTGCGCACCTCGGGCAAGATCCGGGCGATCGGCGCAAGCAATGTCAGCCGCGACGACCTCAATGCCTATATCGCTGCCGGTGGCCTCGATGCGATCCAGGAGCGGTTCAGCATGATCGACCGTGAGATCGAGGCGGAGCTTCTGCCGCTGACGAACGTGAACGGCATCGCGACGCTGAGCTACTCGTCGCTGGCGCTGGGGTTGCTGTCCGGCACCATCGGTCCGGACCGTGTGTTTTCCGGCGACGACCAGCGCAAGGACAATCCGCGCTTTTCGGTCGCCAACCGCCGGAAGGCAACGGCGCTTGCCGACGCCATCCGCCCGATAGCCGAAAAACACGGCGCCAGTATCGCCCAGACCGTGATTGCCTGGACGCTGGCACAGCCCGGCGTGACCTTTGCGCTCTGCGGGGCGCGCAATCCGGCACAAGCAATCGACAATGCCCGGGCCGGCATCATCCGGCTGGATGCGGCCGATCGTGCGGCCATCGATACGGCCATAGCGGCGAAACTGACTGACATGAGATAGCGGATCGCCATCATGAAACGTGAAGAGATATTGGACGGGCTTCGCCAGAGCCCGAAGGTTGACGTGTGCATTATCGGCGGCGGCATCAACGGCATCAGCGTCTTTCGGGAGCTGGCGCTGCAGGGCCTGAATGTGCTGCTCGTCGAGAAGCACGACTATTGCTCCGGTGCCAGTTCGGCGTTGTCCCGCATGGTGCATGGCGGGCTTCGCTATCTTGAAAACGGCGAATTCAAGCTGGTGAAGGAATCGCTGGTCGAGCGCGACCGGCTGTTGCGCAACGCGCCGCATTACGTCGCGCCGCTGCCGACGACGGTGCCGGTGTTCGACATTTTTTCCGGCCTCGGCAATGGCATCGTCCGCTTCCTGGGCCTCAGCCGCCGCCCGAGCCGCCGCGGCGCTGTCGCCATCAAGGCGGGCCTGAGCATCTATGATTTCCTGACGCGCAAGCGAGCGCTGATGCCGCGCCACCAGTTTCGCGGCCGGCGCGCGACGCTTGCCAAGTGGCCGGCGCTCAATCCCGACATCAAGAGTTCCGCCACCTATTTCGACGCCTGGGTCAGCCATCCCGAGCGGCTGGGCATCGAGCTTCTGCAGGATGGCCTTGCAGGCAATTCCGGCGCGATGGCGCTGAACTACGCCGAACTGCGGCGGATGGAAAATGGCCGGTATCGCATCGAGGACCGGGTAGGCGGCGCAGCCGTTGCCGTCGAACCGTCGCTGATCATCAATGCCACCGGCGGCTGGATCGACGTCGCCAATCAAACCCTGTTTTCGCCGGAAGCACGGCCGGCACCGCTGATGGGCTGCACCAAGGGCTCGCATCTCATCATCGACAATGCGGAGCTGCGCGATGCACTTGCCGATCACATGATCTACTACGAGAACGAGGACGGGCGGATCTGTATCCTGTTTCCCTATCTCGGCAAGGTTCTCGTCGGTTCCACCGATATCCGCGTCGATGATCCGGAAACGGTGCGCTGCGAGGCGGACGAGCGGGATTATATCCTGCAATCGCTCGCCTTCGTGCTGCCTGATATCACCATCCGGCCGCAGCAGATCGTTTTCAAGTTTTCCGGCGTGCGGCCGCTGCCGGCCAGCACCGACAGTTTTACCGGGCGCATCCCGCGCGATCATTTCTGCACGGTGCTGGAGCCGCCCGAGGGCGGGCCGCCGGTGCATTGCATGATCGGCGGCAAGTGGACGACATTCCGGTCCTTCGGAGAACTGGCGGCCGACATGGCTCTGGAACGGCTAGGCAGAGGGCGCAGCGTTGCGACAATCGATCGGCCGATCGGCGGCGGGCGGGCATTTCCCGCCAACAAACCCGCCTGGCTTGCGCAGGTGGCGTCCGCCAAAGGCCTTTCCGGCGGGCGCATGGCTGAGTTGTTCGCCCGGTACGGCACGGATGCCGAGGCGATTGCCGGTTTCATCGCGGCGGGCCCCGATGCAGCCCTGCCGCACGCCCGCTATTCGGTGCGCGAATTGCAGTTGCTGATCCGCGATGAAGCGGTGGAGCATCTTGACGACCTGCTTTTGCGGCGCACCACGCTCGCCGTTTCGGGCGAGCTTTCGCTCGACATGATGGATGCCGCGCTCGACCTGCTGGCGCAGGAAAAGCGCTGGACGCCGGGCCATCGCGCCGGTGAGCGTCACCGTTTTCTCACCCTTCTCAACGAACGCCACGGCGTCAACGAAGACATGCTTTCCGCAAGGAACGAACCAAGGAGCACAGAATGCGACACAACAGCAAAGTCCGGATGAACCGGCTGTTCGACGGCGGCCGCTGCCTCGACGTGGCGATCGATCACGGCGTTTGCAATGAGCCATCCTTCCTCGACGGGCTGGAGGATATTCAGGCCGTCGTCAACGCCTTGGTCGCTGCCGGGCCGGATGCGATCCAGATGAATTACGGCCAGGCGGACCTGCTGCAGGACGTGCCCGGCAAGGACAAGCCGTCGCTGGTCATACGCATCGACATGGGCAATCCCTATAACCGAATTCGCCACCGCGACATGTGGGCGGTGCTGCAGAACGAGGCCGAGCCATTGATCGGCGCGATCGAAATGGATGCAGCCTGCGTCGTCGTCAACCTGTTCATGCTGCCGGACGAGCCGGACCTGTTCCGCCAGTGCGTTGAGAATATTTCGCGCGTGCGGGCCGATTGCGACAAGTATGGCATGCCGCTGATGATCGAGCCGCTGGTGATGCAGCCGGTCACCGAAAAGGGTGGTTATATGGTCGATGGCGATGCGGACAAGATCGTTACGTTGACCCGGCTCGCCCGTGAGATGGGTGCCGATGTCGTCAAGGCGGACCCAACCACCCATGCCGAGGATTTCCACAGGGTGGTGGAGGCAGCCCGGTGCCCGGTTCTCGTCCGCGGCGGCGGCAAGGAAGATCTTCGTGCCGTTTTCGACAAATCGGCGGCCTTGATGCGACAGGGTGCTGTGGGCATGGTTTATGGGCGCAACATCTATCAGCACGCCAATCCGAGCGCCGTGGTGCGCGGGCTGATGGCGATCGTCCACGAGGATGCGAGCGGCGAACAGGCCTTTGCGCTCTATCAGCAGGCTGAATAGCGATTTCCAACCTTGGGAGGGGTTCTGCATGGGAGACTATCTTTTGGGGCTCGACGCCGGAAATACCGTAATCAAGGCGGTGATTTTCGACCGGCATGGCAACGAAATCGCGGCTGCTTCCGAAGAGGGGCACAGCCGCATGCCGAGCCCGGGGCATGTCGAGCGGGGGCTGGACGAACTCTGGACGAATGCACGGCAGGTCATCCGCGCCTGCATCGAAAAGGCGAAGATCCAGCCGGAGGAAATCGCCGCAATCGGTTGCGCCGGACATGGCAACGGCCTCTATGCGCTTGATCGCGACGGCGGTCCATTGCTCGGCATCCAGTCGCTCGACACGCGGGCGGCCGGGCTGGTCGATGAATGGCGAGAGGCAGGCGTTGGTGAGCGGACCTATCCGATTGCCCGCCAGCGTCCGTGGCCATCCCAGACGCCGACATTGCTTGCCTGGCTTAAGCGTCGCCGGCCGGACCTGTTCGACTGCATCGGTACGGTGTTCTTCTCCAAGGATTTTATCGTCAATCGGCTGACCGGCCGCCGCGTCAGCGAGGTGTCCGACATGTCGGGGGCGGGCTTGCTCGATCTTGCCGCGCGCCGCTACGACAGGGCGTTGATGGAGGCCTATGGACTGGGCGATTGCATGGACCTCTTGCCGCCGCTCATCGAAAGCGCCGACATTGCCGGCACGGTCACGGAAGAGGTGGCGACGCAGACCGGGCTGGCTGCCGGCACGCCGGTGGTCGGCGGGCTGTTCGACGTAGTCGCCTCGGCGCTCGGCTCGGGCGTTTCGTGCACCGGCAGTGCCTCGATCATTGCCGGCACCTGGAGCATCAACCAAGTCATCATCGACGGTCCCGACCTCGACGGGCCGGTGTTCATGTCCTCGACTTTCGATCGCACTCGCTACATGGCGATGGAGAACAGCGCCACCTCGGCTGCCAATCTCGAATGGCTGGTGCGGGAGTTCTTCGAAGGCGAGCATGCGGAAGGCGTTTCCCCTTTCGATGCCTGCTGCGCGCTGGCTGCGGTGATCAAGCCCGCCGCAGACGACCCGCTCTATCATCCCTATCTCTACGGCGCCCAGCAGGACGGCCACGCACGCGCCGGCTTCTACGGTCTTGCCGGTTGGCACACCAAGGGGCATCTGGTTCGCGCGCTTCTCGAAGGTGTCGCCTTCGGCCATCGCCAGCATATCGAGGCGATCCGAAAGGCCGGCGCTGATTTCAACGAAGCCGTGCTGTCCGGCGGCGGCTCGCGCAGCCTGATCTGGCCGCAGATCTTTGCCGATGTGCTCGGCGTTCCCGTCACCGTTGCCCGCTCGCGCGAAACCGGTGCGCTGGGGGCGGCGATTGCGGCGGGAACCGGCGTCGGCATCTTCGCGGACTTCGGCACTGGTGCTGCGGCGATGGTCCAGACCGAGCGGCATTATCGTCCGGATATCTCGCTTGAGGCACATTATGCGCGGCGCTACGCGCTCTATCAGGATATTGCCGAAGCGATGGCACCGCTCTGGCGGCGTCTGACGGCAGTCGCGCCGGCGGCAGCGGGAGTGGCGGCGTGAACATGCGTGTGAATGATGCCGCCATTGATGCGGGAAGCTACGACTACATCATCGTCGGCGCGGGATCGGCGGGATGCGTTCCAACCGGCTGTCGACCGATCCGAAAACCCGCGTCCTGCTGCTCGAAGCCGGCGGCAGCGATCGGTATCATTGGGTGCATGTGCCGATCGGCTATCTCTACTGCATGGGCAATCCCCGCACCGATTGGATGATGACGACGGCGGCGGAAGCCGGACTGAACGGCCGGTCGCTGCCCTATCCGCGTGGAAAAGTCTTGGGCGACTGCTCGTCGATCAACGGCATGATCTACATGCGCGGGCAAGCGGCCGATTACGACGGCTGGCGGCAGGCGGGTAATTCCGGTTGGGGCTGGGACGACGTGCTGCCCTATTTCCTGAAATCCGAGGACAACTATCGTGGCAAGTCGTGCATGCACGGGGCGGGCGGCGAATGGCGGGTGGAAAGGCAACGGCTCTCCTGGCCGATCCTCGATGCCTTTCGCGATGCGGCCGAAGAACTCGGCGTTCCCAAAACCGACGATTTCAACAATGGCGATAATGAGGGCTCAGGCTATTTCGAGGTCAATCAGCGCGGCGGCCTGCGCTGGAACACCACCAAGGCCTTTCTGCGCCCGGCGATGAAGCGGGCCAATCTGCGTGTGCTGACCAGCGCCGAAACCGAACGACTGGAATTCGACGGCAGGATGGTGACGGCGTGCGGTTCCGGCTCAACGGGCAAACTCATCTGGCTCGCGCCGGTCGCGAGGTCATTCTGTCTGCCGGTGCGATCAATTCGCCGAAAATCCTGGAGCTTTCCGGGGTTGGCCGCCCGGATGTGTTGTCCGCTGCCGGACTGGACGTCGCCCATGAACTTCCGGGCGTCGGCGAAAACCTGCAGGACCACCTACAGATTCGCACGGTTTTCCGCATCGAGGGCGCAAAGACGCTGAACCAGCTCTATCACAACCTGTTCACCCGGGCCGGGATGGGGCTTGAATATATGCTGCGCCGGTCCGGTCCGACCGCCGATCTCGAATGTCACGTGCAGCCCTTGAGCACCGACCGGCTAGGCGAGCCGCTGCACACATATCCCGCCGTCACCGTGTCGGTCTCCAATCTGCGGCCGGAAAGCCGAGGCACCGTGCATGTTGGCGGCCCGGACCTTTCCGTGGCACCGGAGATCGGCCCGAATTATCTTTCGACTGCCGGCGACCGGATCGTTGCGACGAAATCGATTCGGCATGCCCGGCGGCTCATGGAGGCCGGGGCCATCGCCAGGTATCGGCCGCAGGAGATGCTGCCGGGCGCGGAATACCAAAGTGACGAGGATCTGATTCGTCGCGTCGGCGATATCGCCACCACGATCTTCCATCCGGTCGGCACCTGTAAGATGGGCAGCGACACGATGGCGGTCGTCGATTCACAATTGCGGGTGCATGGGCTGGCGAAGCTGCGGGTCGTCGATGCATCGATCATGCCGACGATCGTCTCGGGCAATACCAACTCGCCGGTGATCATGATTGCCGAGAAGGCCGCCGAGAGTATCCTGTCAGGGCAATAGCTCTTGGGATTGCCTGAAGTGAATGCGTGAAACGCCTTGCCGTCCCGGTACCCCAAAACGACACGCGCAACGCTTGGTTACCGTCGTGACAGCCTATCGCGCTAAGGCATTCTTGCCTGCGGACTGCGACGAGGAGCCCAACCCGCTTAACGCGGGCTGGGCAATCTTCGACTTTCGATCAGAGGGTTGAGACGTTCTCAGCCTTTGATTTTCCGGTCTTGCGATCCTGTCCGACGTCAAAGCTGACCTTGTCGCCTTCGCGGAGCGAGCCGCCGCGCTGCAGCGCAGACACGTGCACGAACACGTCTTGTCCGCCATCCTCAGGGGTAATGAAGCCGAAGCCCTTGTCGTCATTGAAGAATTTAACCGTACCTGTCGGCATGAGATAACTATTCCTTGTGTCATTCGTCGATTTGCGAAAGCGAAACTATACCGCCGACGCTTCTCTATCAACCTTCATGCCGTTGACGCAATTCAAAAGCAACGAAGGCACTAGCTTCGTTGAAGGTCAATCAGGCTCGTGACAACCGATCGACCTGTGGCGGGGTCGGTATCGACGGTCGTAAGACGCATCCCCGACGCACCGATCTTTTTGATCGTCATCTGCGCACGTCGATCGCCATTTACCTCCTTGGCCCACTTTATCGCGAGGTTTATGGCATCGCCGTTGCGCGTGCCGCCAAGACCCGCGGTGCCGGTTCCCGCCCCGACATAGGAGCCGGTGTAGCTGTCACCGCTCGTCTTGAGATTGGCGCTGATGATGCGGGAAAAGATCATGAGGCTGGTGCAGCGCCCATTGAGTGCGAGGGAATTCGTGTTTGTGTCCGACTTGAAGCGGCACGTGACTTTGAGAGTGGGTGCATTTGTCCGCACTTTCACCGTCCCTTTACCGCTCCAACTTCCCGCAAGTGTTTTTAGGAAGGCTGATTCGTCGGCATGGGCACCGCCGGCCATGACCCCCGACCCGGTCGCAATGGCGACGGAGCATGCAATGACCTGGATCATGTGAGTAATTTTTGGCCCACGGGACATCAGCATCACGACGCTTAGCAAATCGAGGAGAAGGGTCGTCATATAATCGCTCGGCGGTGATTTGGTTCCGTATGGGAAGCATTCAGGCTTGCAACTCACTCCTCTTGCGACGGTGGTGTCATGCGCGCGTGCGTATCAACAGGATCGACGTAGGAATGCTGCCCAAGCGTGCATAAAGGGATTGCGAATCCTTCGCATCAAGTTGTAGATCGGGATTATGCAAGCCGATCAGAATGACGCCAACTCCGCTGCTCGTCATCGGTTGCTGTCTGAAGCTTTACCGGCGCGCGGCGCTGTCACATGAGGGGTCCAACGCCATTGTCTTCGCTTGTACTCCCCAGTCGCCCGCTTTCATTGGCGCGCAACGTCATCTCCACGCCGAACGCCTACTTCTGGTCAACGCCCATTATCCTGGCGTTGGCTGTCTTTCTATTCGTCTCGGAAGCACCGGGCGTGATCCGCGATTTCCAGATCAGCCAGAACCCTTTGGTACTCGAAGATGGTGACGTGCAAAACGGGAAATGCACGACACGCAAGGCAGTCTTCACCGACTGCGAGGCACGCCTTGTCTACAGTTACGGTGGACGAAACTACGACACCGAGGTCGAGGTCATGTTCGTCGATTTCCATACCGGCGATTATGAAACCGGTCTTGTGATTTCCGCCGATCATCCGGAACTCGCGACGATGAGTCTCGGTCTAGACATGCTCTGGAACAGGATTATCACCCTCACTCTGTTTGTGGTCCTGCTTGGCGCCATGAGCCTGGGGATGATTTTTCTCGGTATCCGCATTTGGCGGGTCAAGGGGCAATTGCGCCGGCCCGCCAGGCTGATCCCGGTCCCGGTCGAGATCAGCGCATTCGACCGAAAACGCGGCGTCCTTTCCATCACCTACAATGACAAGATTGCCGCCGACAAAACAGGGCGTTCGGCTTACACGCGGATGAAGAGCGGACAGGAACCGCTGATCGTCGGTGAAGCCAATGGCAAGGCGATCGGACTGGCTGTCCGGCACGGCAATACAGCCCTGCCAGTGCTTCTGGACGATCGTCTGCAGCGGGTCGAGCTCACGGATGCCGAGCGCACCGCGGCTCTTGCACCCTTAGCGCATAAGCAAGCAAGCGATCAGGGTGTGCCGGTGCTGATTGAAGAAGCCAAAAGAACGGTATCGATATGGAAGCGGCTGCAGTTTTTCTTCGGTGTGTTGCTTCTGATGGTCGTCGGTGTGGTCGGCTTCTGGCTTTGGTATGTCACAACCTCCTCGACGCAATTCCAATCGCCTGGAATGGACATCAACAATCTCATGCCGGCGCCGTTAAACGCGTGGGGATGCGAGCAACTAAAGAAGCGGTTTGGTCAGGATCGCGCGCCGTTCGGTTGCGTCGCCGCCGATTACACGAGCTGGAAATGAAAACGGCCTGCGCAGCCGACGCCTATCGTTTGATAAGGAACGCCTGATAGCAGCCTTTGCATCGCGAAGCGCACGAAATCGCTGCGCGTCATCCGGGTTTCCGTGCGTAAAATGTGTTCCACGCTTCGTTGTTACGACCCAAGCGGTATGCGTCCCATTCAAGATCCATGCCGGCGGCCTTGATGCACAGCGCGAAGTCGTCCCGGCGCCAGTAGGTCATATGGTAGGCACCGCTCGTCTCCCCGTCGCCATCACGCATCGTCACCAGGAAGACGCCTCCGGGGCGTAGCGCTGCGACGATCTTTTCAAGGACTTGGCCGGTCTGGTCGCGAGGCACATGGATGAGGACACAGAGAGCGATCACAGCGTCATAGGGGCCGCCGAGGTCGTCGGTGATGACGTTGAGGAACTCGCCCTGCTTGCCGCGCGCCGCCTGCAGTTCGAGAAAGCGTTGCGTGGCATCGGTTCGCCTTACCAAAACGCCCTGGGTCTCAAGGAAATCCGCATCCCATCCGGGGCCGGAGCCAATCTCAAGGATCCGGCCTACTTTGCCGGCGGCGACGGCGACTTGACGCAACGCCGTCTCCAGGCTGGGTGAGGGAAACGGATCAACGATGCGACTATAATCATCCGCACAATCTTCATAGGAATCGATCGTGCGTTGCGTGCCGGCCAAAGTGGCGGAAGAAGTGGGCATTTTGACCTCCGAATGATGGAATACTAACGCCGCTCAGCGCTTCGTATCACCATGCTCAGCGTAAGGCCGCGCACGCACATCAGGCAAAATGCCTAGGCAACGAAAGAATTGAATGCGATGCCGACCTCGTGAGAGCGGCCAATCAGGAGGGTTCAGCCAGGCAATCTCCTGGAAGCTAACATCTAGGCGGGATCAACCATCCGCAGCCGGTGCGCCATCGCGGCTGCAGCGCCGCGGCTGGGGACGGAGAGTTTGCTCAGGATGTTGGAGACATGAACGCTCGCCGTTTTCGAAGAAATGAACAGATTGTCGGCGATCTCGCGATTGCTTTGTCCTGCAGCGACAAGCCGGAGCACCTCGAATTCCCGGTCCGTCAGGCCAAGCGGTGCCTTCGGCATACCGCCGTCCGTCCCACCTCGAAGATCAATACGAGCCTTTGCGGCCAGCGTCTCGATCTGATCGCAGAGGAGGCGGGCGCCGATCGAATGGGCAAGATCAGCGCCTTGCCGTAAATGACCCGCACCCCTGGCGCGCTTGCCGGCATTCACCGCAGCGCCACCGGCCTGCATAAGGGCATAGGCCTGCCGAAAGGGCTGGCTCAAATCAGCCCAGTTTTGGGCAAGCGCTTCCCAGCCATCGAGGTCGGACCCCGCGGTGCGCGACATCTCGGCCGAAATGCCCAGCCTCTCGGCCTCCTCCACTATGTTGCGGCACGGCGACCGAGCGGCAAGGTCCGCGAGCTGCCGGGCGGCATCTTTCTGACTCATATCGACGGCAACACGCATGGCCGAGGCCAGCAGCGGCCATGAGACGCTTCCTTGCTTCTCGATATGGGTCGAAGCGGATCTTATCAGTATCGCAGACTGATCCGTATCGCCCGCCAGCGCGCAGCTTTCGATATCGAATCTCAGAAGATTGGCCGCCATGCGGCTCGCAACCTGAGGACCCGGTGGCAGAGCGCGCAAGGAGCTTGCGGCTGCGGCAATTCGATCCGAATCCCCTAACACCAGGGCAATCTCCGCCTGGCATTCGAAAACATGAACAAGCCCAAGCGGCAGCGGATCCAATGCCGCCATCCGTTCGCACGTCTCAATGGCTTCGGAAACGCGGCCGACGGCGAGCAAGGCGCGGCACAAAGGCGAACCCACGATCGCCCCGATATACCGGGCCTGACCGAACTCGACGGTCCGCGCAAAGATCGCCGGTCCGACTTCGATGACCTCAGCGTATTTTCCTGTCGCAAACAGGGCTTGAAGGAGGGAGGCACCCGCCAGCACCTCGACCCGGCCGATGGAGGCTTGCTCGGCGCGCTTGGCCACGCTCCAATGGGCGTCGATGCGGGAACTGTCCGATGCCATGTCCACAGAGGCCGCGACGATCAGCGCCTCGATACGGTACTCCTCGTCATCGAGCCTCTCCGACAGATCCTTCAGTTCGTCGCCTAAGCGCCTGGCGCGATCGAACTCTCCCCGCAATATCAGCGCCCGGGAAAACTGCCCCAGTCCGTCCGCGCGCAGCCTTGTGGGATCGAGCGCATGATCAAGCGCTCGTTCCAGATCGGCGATTTCGCCTGGGATAAGCGTGTGCTGACGCATCACCGCGCGCTGCAGCAGAAGGGCTGCCAGCTGCGTGCCGTCGCGCTCGGCATCCACCTCGGCGAGTGCGCGTTCGACAAAAGCCAGTCCCTGTTCCGCTTCCGCTGCCCAGCAGGCGGCATCGGCAGCCAGTTCCAGCACCCTGCAGGGATCCGCGCCGATCAAGTCGGCCGCATTATCGACGTCGGGCCACGCCGCCAGCACGAGCTTCAGCATCTCCATCTGGTCCGCATAGGCGAAAGTCGCGGCGCCTTCTGCAGCCGATTGCCAGGCCCACCGCAGGCAATGTTCGGCTTCGCCGGCACCGTGCCAGTGGCGGGCGAGCGCAACGGCATGCCAAACCCGGTAGCTTGGAACCGGACCGCGTTCGAGCACTTCGGCATAGGCGCGATGAATGGCCATCCTCTCGCCGGCAATCAGGTCGCCTCGCACCGCTTTGTGGATAAGGGCGTGGCGGAACGCATATCCGTCGCCATCGGGCACCAGGATCCCGGCCGAAATCGCAGGGCGCAGCAAATCTGCCAGTTCAAGGTCGGACTTATCCGCCACGCTGCGAAGAAGCCCATGGGCGATATGCGGGCCGCCGAGCGCCGCCACCTTCAACAGCTCGGCCGTGGACGCCGGCAAATCCCTGACGGCTTTGAGCAGGTAGTCGATGAGCGAGCCGGGAAAATCCGTACGCAAGCCTCCGCTTGCATCGATGAGGGCCTCGGTGAAAAGCGGTATCCCGCAACACCGCGTATGAACCTCATTGATGACAGCAGGTGTTGGCGGGCGCCCGAGCAGCCCTTTGAGTTGTGCTGCGACCTCCGCCCGCGTGAGGCGGGGAAGCTTCAACACCTCGGCACCCTCGGAAAGGGAGAGGTCGGCAATAGTCGTCCGCAGTGCGTTGCTGCCGCTGGTCTCCTCGGGTCGATAGGTGACGATCAGCATCAGCCGAATTTTCCTCAGCCGCGCCGCGAGGAAGCGAAGCAGATCGCACGTGGTCTGGTCGGCCCAGTGTATATCCTCGACGACCAGGACGAGCGGCATTTCTCGTGCAAGCTCTTCGAACAATTTTCGCAGCGCTTCGAACAGCCGTGCTCTTGCGATGCCCGCATCATACCTTTCGGAGGTCTCGCCGAATTCGGGAAGAAGCCATGCCAACTCACGGGCACCCTCGGCGCCGACAAGCGACCGCGCTGATGGCGCGCCGCGCAGCTGAACCAGTTCATGGAGCACAGCCGTCACAGGCGCATAGGGCAATGCTGATTCCCGCTGCTCGATGCAGCCGCCTTTCAGGAACAGGGCACGGCCGGACAGTCGGTCGGCAAACTCTTCAACCAGCCGGCTCTTGCCGCCGCCGGCTTCTGCCCCGAGAAGAAAGGAACGTTGCCGCCCGCCGGAGACATCCCGGAACGCGGCTTCCATCGCATCGAGTTCTGCTGCGCGGCCAGAGAACAGAGATCGTCTATGAGATGTCGGCACAAAATCCTCCGGTACGTGCGGTTTGAGATTAGCAGAGATGGAGACGTAGTCATCCCATGTGCGGCGAACATCGGCCGAGGAGCGATGTGCCGATTTCGGACACCGGCGATCTCCATCGACGCGCAGCTGTTCAATTTTCCACGGGTGGAAGGGGATTTGGTGTCAGTGCCGCCGCTGTTGCTCCCGAGTGTTTTTGACCTGTCCTACTGAAAATGCCCGATGCGGCACCGCTGCCTTAGCCCCAATATGGGGATGCCTGCTGATACCAGGACCCAAGGTTTTCGCCGCTTCACCCAGTACACGTAAAGGACGCCCCAAGTGAGTGAACGCATTATCAGATTTGACGACGTCGAGATCGCCACGCAGGCATTTGGCAACCCGGCGTATCAGCCGATCCTGTTGATCATGGGCGCCATGGCGTCAATGCTGTGGTGGCCGGACGAGTTCTGCCAAACACTTGCCGATCGCAAATTTTATGTCATTCGCTACGACAATCGAGACACCGGCCGCTCGACGATCTACGAGCCGGGGGAACCTCCCTATACAATGGACGACATGGCTGAGGACGCCATCAGAATACTCGATGGCTACGGTATCGACGGCGCCAATCTGATCGGAATGTCGTTGGGCGGCACGATCGCCCAGATCGCAGCGCTCTCGCATCCCGAACGCATCAAGACGCTGACGCTGATTTCCACCACGCCGATGGGCATTGATACCAGTGCTCTACCGCATACCACCGGCGCCTACATGGCGCATGCAGCGACGGGCGAGACCGTCGACTGGACAGACGATGCCCAGGTCATCGAATTCCTTGTCAAGGATACTCAAGAGATCGCCGGTGTGGCCCATCCCTACGACGAACGGCGGGCGCGCGCCTTTGTCGAACGGGACGTCAGGCGGGCGAAAAGCTTCGTCAGCGCCACCAATCATTTCATGCTGAAGGGCGGCCAGACCTTGAAAGGAAAATTGGGAGAACTGGCCGCGCCCCTGCTTGTCATACACGGAACGGCGGATCCGATTTATCCGGTTGAACACGGCGAACTGCTGGCAAGAACTGTCCGGGGAGCGAAGCTTGTTCGGCTCGAAGGTGGCGGCCACGAAATTCATCCCGATGATTGGGAAGAGATCGTTTCCGCTATCGACGCCCACTTGCGGTGATCCAAGAGAGAGCGAGGGCGTGCCGGATGGCTACGCCCTTCCGTACATCCGGCTCGCGTGCAGCAGGCGTTGCGAATAGGGATGTTTCCACGGTACCTCTTCGACCTCGACGATCTCGCCCGCTTTGGCAACGCGCCGTTAAGCGGGATGCTTGCCTCCCACTCTACGAACTAGCCCTTGCTCGGTCTGAGGCTTATGTTCGCGCCGTCCTCTGCCGCCGCATGAGCCATCGCATGCTGCCTGCAACTACGATTTCAACGGCCACAAGCGCCAAGGACAAGAGAACGCCTGTTTTGACCGGGTCATGGGCGGCTCCGCGCAACACGAATCCGGTGGTCAGGAAAAACGTGTTATAGGTCGTGATCCCGATCGCCGAGGCGACGAGAAAACGATCGGCCCGCAGCTTAAGCACGCCGGCCGGCAACGACAGGTAAAGCCTCGCTACAGGGATTATCTGGCCGCAGAGTGAGACAGCGAAGTGATTTCGGCGATAGGCATTGGCAAGATGCCGATAACGTTCGAGGGGCAGAAAGACGAACCTCCCGTATTTGTCGACCGCCCGAGTGACACGCTCTTCTCCAAAGGAGCGACCGAACGTGTAGACACATGCTGTCCCAATCAACGAACCGCTGGACGTCACGACAATGACGGCAGCCAGCTCCATGATCGTCGACGTGGCGGAGCCGAAGATCAGCAGCATGAGATAGGAGGGTACGATGGGTATGGTCTTTTCGAACACCGCCGCGGCGAACATGCCCAAGACGCCAAATTGAACGACTAGGGGCAACAGCTCCGATGAGCTCATGCCATCGTCTCCTCAACACGCCGCGTAATGCGATAGACCGCTGCGGGTGGAAGGTTGAGATAAGCTCGTCCCAGGCGTTTGGCCTCAAGACCGAGTTCCGCAAGTATGGACTTGTGCACCGGACAGGCAGCCCCATAGGTGAACAGGAAGAACTCGCCGCCGGACTTTAAACAGGAGAAGGCGCCTTTCATGATACTGGCGACCCTTTGATGCGACATGTTTAGCAGTCCCAGGCCGCAAACGATCGCGCCCACCGGAATATCGGACAATGTCAGCCGGTTCAGTTGCTCCGCATTCATTTCCAACAACCGGGCCCGGGGAAACCGCGCTTCCAGAAGCCTTGCGAAGTCCGGACTGCACTCGATCAGAGTGAGGTTTTCTTCCCGGACTCCGCGTTCGATCAGGGCCTGCGTGAATGCTCCCGTTCCTGGTCCAAGTTCCAGAACCTTACCCGTCCGCGCCGTAATGTCCCTTGTCATCAATGAAGCCAAGGCGCGGCCGGACGGTGCAATGGCCGCCACGCTGCGCGGATTGCGAAACCATTCGCCAAGGAACAGAAAAATATCAGTGATGCCCATGCCGCGCTCCGTTCGTTTCGTAAAGCAATGGCAAGAGCATGAGTATTTTTAGGGTGTACATCATTGTTGATCCGGGTCACGGCACCAGACTGAATGCGGAAAGCGTTTGTGCCTCATACACAGCTAATGTCAGTTTTACATGTCGGCAGTCTGTCGCAGCCCGGATTGGCCAGAATTTCGGAAAAACCGGGCTTATGTTTCTCGTGCAAGGTTGCCGACATGGAGCGCCCGTAAGAAGATAAGCCGTTCCAACGAGGTAGGTTCGTCTTGAGAGTATTGTTGGTTGAAGATGAGCCTGAGATGGCATCTGCGCTGCGTGACGCGCTTGCAGGTAGCGGCATGGTTCTCGATCATGCGACCAGTCTTGCTGACGCTGAGCTGATCACTGCGCCCGGCCTGCATGACGTGCTTATTCTCGATCGGCAACTCACTGATGGCGAAGGACTGTCTCTGATTCCGAAGCTGCGCGCCAAAGGAAACCTTGTGCCAGTACTTGTCCTGACCGCCCGGGGGGAGCTGACCGACCGTGTCGAGGGCCTCGAACAAGGCGCGGACGACTATCTGACCAAGCCCTTCGCATTCGAGGAGCTTGTGGCGCGGCTTCGAGCCCTCATGCGCCGACCAGCTACGATGCAGCGCGACATCGTGACGATCGGCCGGCTCTCTTATGACCACTTCAATCACGAGGCCAGGGTCGGCGACAACGCGATTGAGCTGACACGCCGAGAATTGCTCGTCCTTGAAGCGCTGTTGCGACGCCTCGGCCGTATGGTGCCGCGTTCGTCGTTGATGGAAGCCGTCTTCGCAATCGATGACGAGGTGCAGCCGAACGCACTCGACACCCAGGTTTCGCGCCTTCGCAGAAAACTTGCGGATGCGGACAGCGGTGTCATCGTCAACGGTGTCAGGGGAGTGGGTTATCTGTTGAGGGAGGAACCATGAGCCTCGTCGAGCCCCGATCTCTGCGGTGGCGATTGGTCATGCATATCACAACCGCGCAGATCGTGATGCTGGTGGTGATCTTCGTGGGCATGTTCGCCACGATCGGGTTCCTCTGGTACTTCGGACACATCAATCACGGGGTCAATAACAGGACGACACCCGAAGTGGTGCGCAATGCGATTCAACGCGGCCCCGACGGAAAGCTGTTCATCTCCTCCACGCAGGAACTGGTCCAACTCAGATCGCAGATCCCCAATCTCTGGTTTCTGGTTCGAGATGCGAACGGACAGCAACTAATGGAAGGCCGCGTCCCATTGGAGGTCATCTCTGCGGTACCGGCATTGGATGTCATCACGTATGCCGATCTGATCCAGAATTTCGAGAAGGATGCATTGCCGCTCGCGACAGTCCACTGGGAGGAAACACCGGCCGGGCGGGTCAAGATCATGTCGGGCGCGCAGGGACATGTCACCATTGCCCAGATATTCGAGTCGAGCCAAGGTCTCCTGACGGTAATGGCGATATTGATCGCCATTACCACGGTTGCAACGTTTCTTGTGACGCCGTTCGTCGTTCGCCGCGCACTGAAAGGCCTCGACCTCGCGGCCGAAGAGACGAAGAAGATCGATATCCATCGGAGCGGCACGAGATTGTCCGCCAGCGGCGTGCCGCTTGAGATTCTACCCTTCGTCAATGCCGTCAACGAAGCGCTTACCAGGCTCGACAAGGGATATACGGGCCACAGGAGGTTTTTGACCGATGCGGCCCACGAGCTCCGCACCCCAATCGCTATCCTGACGACGCGCCTTTCCGGGCTTCCGTCCGGACCGCTTAAGATCCGCCTACTGGAGGATGCCGCCAGGCTGACCGCGCTGACGGGCCAGCTTCTCGACTTGCAGCGTCTGGAACAGCAGATGGTCGCGTTTACAGCTGTCGACCTGGTAGGCCTTGCCGAGCGCGTCGTCATCGACCTTGCGCCGCTGGCCTTCGGTGCCGAATACGAAATGCTCTTCGAACCGGAGGGTAACAATATACTGGTGTCCGGCGACGAGACGTCCATCGAGCGCGCGCTGACAAACCTTGTCCAAAATGCCATTAACTACGGCGGCAGACAGGGAACGATCAGCGTCCGCGTCTCCGCAGCCGGATGGCTGGAGGTCTGTGACGAGGGGAAGGGAGTTCCAGAGGCGGAGCGAGAACAGATTTTCGAGGCCTTCCATCGCCTACGGCACGATGGTCGTGGGGTGGGCCTCGGCCTCGATCTCGTCCAGAAGATTATGCGCCTGCATGGGGGACGCGCCGAAGTCCGGCCCGGTCCCAGTACCGGCGCCTGCTTCCGTCTGACCTTCCCGCTTACGCCACCGGCCAGGCCGTTGCCGTAACCTGATCTCAAAGGCGAAAATCCACAGCTGTCGCCAGCTACGCCCTTCCGTACATCCGGCTCGCGCGCAGCAGGCGTTGCGAATAGGGATGTTCGACTGCACCTCTTCGCAATGCCTCGATCTCGACCTGTTCGACGATCTCCCCCGCTTCCATGATGGCGACGCGGCTGCACATGTGGGAGACGACGGCGAGATCGTGGCTGACGAGGAGATAGGTAAGGCCGCGCTCGGCGCGCAGATCCTGCAGCAGATTGAGGATTTCGGCCTGAACCGAAACATCGAGCGCCGATGTTGGTTCGTCGAGAAGCAGGACGTCCGGGTTCAGCATGAGGGCGCGGGCGATCGCCACGCGCTGGCGCTGCCCGCCGGAAAGCTGATGTGGAAATCTATAGCTCAGCGCCGGATCGA
This sequence comes from Rhizobium sp. NZLR11, assembly GCF_019685115.1. NCBI lineage: Bacteria > Pseudomonadati > Pseudomonadota > Alphaproteobacteria > Hyphomicrobiales > Rhizobiaceae > Rhizobium > Rhizobium sp. NZLR11. The sequence goes on from NZ_JABDWD010000012.1 coordinate 188,748, forward strand.
GGCCGACCGATCTCAGCACCGCATTCACATCGACGGAGTTGGTATCCAGTTCCTGGTTGCGAAGCGGTTCCTTCAGCTGCGAGCGGATGGTCTTGCGCGGGTGGAGCGATCCATAGGGGTCCTGGAACACCATCTGCACCCGGCGATAGAAGGGTCGGCTGCGCTGCCGGTCCAACGTCTCGCCATGGAGCTCGATGCGACCGTCATAATTGGCGTTGAGGCCGGACAAAGCTCTAAGAACAGTCGATTTTCCGCAGCCGGATTCGCCGACCAGGCCGAATGCCGTCCCCCTCTCGACGGTGAGGTTGACATCTCTGACAACAGGCCGCTGGCCGTGTCCGAAACGGATGGTGAGATTGTCGATCCTGATCACCGCGGCGGCTCCAATGCGAGGTCGTCAAGCCAGGCGGGATCCCGCTTCAGGATCGGCAGCCGGGCAGGGGGATTATCGATCGTCGGCAGGGATGCCAGCAACCCTTGGGTATAGGGATGTTTGGCCTTGTCGAGATCGCGCGCCTCGATCACTTCCACGACGCGACCCGCATACATGATGAGGACGCGATCGCAGAAACTCCTGATGAGATTGAGGTCGTGACTGATGAAGATCAAGCCGAGATTGCGGCGCGCAACGAGCTCGTCGAGCAGGGCCAGGATCTCAAGCCTTACCGTCACGTCGAGTGCTGATGTCGGCTCGTCGGCGATCAGCACCTCGGGTTCGGCAATCAGCATCATGGCGATCATCACGCGTTGGCCCATGCCGCCCGATATTTCGTGCGGATAGAGGCGGGCGACGCGCTCGGGATCGCGGATCTGGACGGCTTCGAGCATGTCGAGCGCTTGGGCGTAAGTTTTTGCCTTGCTGACCTTTGGATGATGGAAGCGGTAGGTTTCGGCGATCTGTTCGCCGATCCGCATGACCGGATTGAGCGAATATTTCGGGTCCTGCAGGATCAGGCCGATCCGCCGTCCCCTTATCGTCATCATCGTCCGCTCGTCTGCCTTGATGAGGTCGACGTCGCGAAAAGCCATCCGCTCGGCTCGGACGATCGCGGTCGGCGGCAGCAGCTTCATGATCGCGCGGCCGACGGTCGATTTTCCCGATCCGGATTCGCCGACGATGCCGAGTTTTTCCTGTCCGAGTGCAAAGCTGACGCCCCGCACCGCGCGCATGTGCCCACCGCCATAGGCGATTTCGAGGTTACGAATATCGATCAGGGGCTCTGTCATTCCGAACCTCTCGGATCAAGAACATCGCGCAGCGCATCGCCGACGAGGTTGAAGGCGAGGCTGACGAGCGCAATGGCGATGCCGGGTGCGGCGATCACCCACGGGCTGTCGAGCATGAACTCGCGCCCGCTGGCGGCCATCGAGCCCCATTCCGGCCAGGGCGGCTGCGCACCGAGGCCGAGAAAGCCGAGACCGGCGGCAGTGATGATGATGCCGGCCATGTTGAGGGTGACGCGGACGATCACCGAGGGGATGCACATCGGTAGGATATGGCGGATGATGATCGCAAGTGATGTCGCGCCCTGCAGCCGCACGGCGGCGATATAATCCGCCTTGCGAAGGCTGAGCGTCTCGGCGCGTGCCAGGCGGGCGATCGGCGGCCAAGCCGTCAGCGAGATCGCGATGATCGCGTTGGTGATACCAGGGCCGAGCGCTGCGGCAAAACCCAGCGCCAGCACCAGCCCGGGGAAGGAGAGGAAAATATCGGTGATGCGCATGAGGATTTCATCGACGATGCCGCCGAAATATCCCGAGACGGTGCCGATCAGCAGGCCGAGTGGTGCGACGATGATCGTCACCAGCATGATGATGTAGAGCGTCGTACGGGCGCCGTAGATCACCCGCGCAAAGACGTCGCGGCCGAAATTGTCGGTGCCGAGAAGATGGGCTGCCGAGGGCGGCGCCAGCCGCCCGGCCATATCCTGCGCGATCGGATCGTAGCTTGTCAGTAGTGGGGCTGCCGTCGCCACCACGATCAACAGCACGACGATGAAGAGGCCTGCCAGGCCAAGCGGGTGCAGGCTGAACTTCAGCCAGCCCTGATGGATCTGCTGCGTCGACGACTGAAACCAGCCCTGAGGCTCCGGCGCCAGCAGCCATTTTCTGAAGCCGCCGGCATTGGCGCTGTTTACGTCTTCGGTGGAGATCGTCATGGCGTCACCGTGTTCTCGGATCAAGAATGCGATAAAGGAAGTCCGACAGGATGTTGATGGTCAGGAAGACGGCGCCGATCGTCAGCACCGAACCCATCACGACATTCATGTCGTTCATCTGCAGCCCGCGGGTGAGATATTGGCCGAGCCCGGGCCAGCCGAAGACCGTCTCGATCAGCACCGCGCCCTCGAGCAGCCCGCCGAAGGTCAGCGCCAGGATCGTCAAGAGCTGCACGCGAATGTTCCTGAAGGCATGGCGCCAGACGACCTTGCGGGTGCCGAGCCCCTTTGCCCGCGCGGTGATGATGTATTCCTGGCTGAGCTGTTCCAGCATGAAGCTTCGTGACATGCGGCTGATATAGGCGACGGAATAATAGCCGAGGATTGACGCCGGCAGGATGATGTGGCCGACCGCATTCTGAAACACTTCCCATTGCTGCTGGATTGCCGCATCGATCAGAAGAAAGCCGGTCATCGGCGTGACGAGGCCCTCGTAGAAGACATCGACCCGGCCCGATGCGCCGACCAGCTTGAGCTTGGCGTAGAAGATGAAGAGCGCCATCAGCCCGGTCCAGAAAATCGGGATTGAGTGGCCGGCGAGGGCGATGATCCGGGCAATGTGATCGATGATCGTCCCGCGTCTGACGGCGGCCGTGACGCCCAAGGGAATGCCGATAATGGCGCCGATGATCATGGCGATGATGGCAAGCTCAATCGTCGCGGGAAAAATCATCATGAGATCCGTGAGGATCGGCTGGCCCGTCGTCGCCGACGTGCCGAGGTCGCCTGTGGCGATCTTGCCGACATAGGAGAGGAACTGCATCCAGATCGGCTGCCCAAGCCCCAGCTCATTGAAAACCCGATCATAGACCTCCTTGCTGACCTCCGGCCCGGTGATTGACAGTACCGGGTCGGCGGGAAGCAGGCGGCCCATCGAAAAGGTCAGGAAAAGCAGGCCGAGCAGCGTGGTGACAACAGCCACCACACGCCCCGCTAAGCGTCGAAGCAGGCTGGTCAAGGGGTGCGGGGCTGCATCGGCAAACCCGCCCGCCTGAGAATGACGGCTGCTCTCCTGCTTCGATGTCAGATCGGCGCTTGCCACGCGCTCTACTCCTTGGTCACGTCATGCCAGCGCGTCGACCAGGTCGTATGCCCGTGATAGCCTTTGACGTTGGCGCGCATGACATAGGGGTCGGTTCGCTGGAAGAAGATGACGAGCGGGGCGGCCATGCCGGAGTAAATGCCGTCCATCTTCTTGAAGATATCCGTGCGCTTGACCGTATCGCGCTCCTTCATCGATTGATCGATGAGCGAATTGAGGTCGTCCACCTTCATGCCCGTGCGCCAGAGGTAATAGCTGCCGAGGCGTGCCTCGTCGCTATTGTCGGGGTTGAAGGCATATTGTGTGGCGACGGCAAAGGGATCGGGAAGGCGGGCGCCAGAATTGCCGAGCAGCACTTCGAATTTGCGCTCGCGGAAGGCGGGCGTGAACTCGCCGGGCACCAGATCGAGATCGAGCCCTGCGGCCCGGGCGCTTGCCTGCAGCGCTTCGGCGAAGGGCAGGGTCGCGGCCCCCGACGGATTGAGCACCTTCCTCAAGCCGTTGGGATATCCGGCCTCCGCCAGCAGCTGCTTGGCTTTGGCGGGATCGTAATCATAGCGGACGTCGGCCTGCTCGGGAGCGCCGATCATGCCGCGCGGGATCATCGACTGCCAGGGAAAGCCCGTATACCGCATGATGTTGCCGGAGATCGCCTTCCAGTCGAAGGCGTGCTGGAAGGCCTCGCGGACCTTCGGCTTTTGCAGATCCGGGTCTTTCTGGTTGAGGGCGATGTAGTAGAAGCCGAGACCCGGTACGTTCTCGATCACCATATCCTTCTTGGTGGCGAGCGCATCGAGATCGCCGCTTGCCACATACTGGCCGACATCGACGTCGCCGGCTTCGAGCTGCAGCCGGAGATTGCCGGATTCCGGGATGTGGCGGGCAACGACGCGGGCCATGGCCGGCTTGCCGCCCCAATATTTCGGTTGCGCATTGAAGATAGCGACGTCGTTCGGGCGCCATTGCGCCAGGCTGAACGGCCCGCTGCCGGCGGAATTGGCGGAAAGCCAGGCGCCGCCGAAATCGGCGTTGGCCTCATGCGACAGCACCGTCTTCTTGTCGACGATGCCGAGTGATGAGCCGGCCAGCGAATAGAGCACCAGATCGGTATTCACGGTCTGCGGCAGTTCGATCTCGAGCGTATGTTCATCCTTGGCCCGAACGAGCTTTTCGACATTGTCTGGTGTGAAGCCCCAGAGCGCGACGTCGGTGGAGCCGACCTGGCCCATCTTGATGACGCGCTGGATCGACCAGGCCGCATCCTCGGCGGTCACCTTGTTGCCACTCTGGAAAACGGCGTCGTCGCGCAAGGTGAGCGTGATGATCTTGCCGTCTGGCGAGACGCTCCATTGCGTCGCAAGCATCGGCTTCAGCGTCTTGAGATCCTCAGGCGACAGCTGCACGAGATTGTCGTAAAGATTGGAAATCAGTTCGGAAACCGTGCGCGCGTTATTCTGGGCCGGATCGAGCGTCCGGATACCGGTGAGATTGGTGCCGATCACCAGCATATTGGGCGGCGATGCGGCGAAGGCAGGCTGCGTCGTTACTAGGGCACCGGTAATTGCGATCGTTGTCAGTAGCTGTTTCAGCATCTCTAGACCTCCCAATCCTGTTGTTTTGCGGAAATAGTCGAATTCAGCCGGCCGCCTTGGCAGATTGCTGCCGGTCCGGATCTATTTGAATGGTGCCGTCGGCCTCCCAGCCTCGAAGCAACCGATGAAGTTCCTCGCGATCATTTTGGTCGAGCAGCGGCAATCCCGGCACGCGCACGGGACCGACATCGAGGCCGGAATAGGTGACGGCTTCTTTGACGACCGTGACGTTCGCACCGTTGCGGAATTTGGTCCGCATCCGCTCGAATGGTTCGAGCCGGTTGACGATCGCCCGTGCCGCGGCGAAATCGCCTTGTTCGAGCGCAGCATGGACGGCAAGCGAAAGCTGCGGTGCAACGTTGACGAGACCCGAGGTGAAGCCGCGCGCGCCGGCCGCGGTAAATGTCGGCGCCCAGCTTTCCGCCAGGCCGCAGACGAACAGCGCCCCGGCCGGATCGGCTGCGGGGATGGCTCTGGACAGCAGCATCAGATCGGTCGTTGCAAACTTGATGCCGGCAATATTGCCGTGGTTGGCGAGACGGACGATATCGTCGACCCCGAAACCCTCGGCTCTGACATAGGCGATGAGCGGCAGGGTGGAAGCATCCGCAAGATCGCAGAAATAGCCGATCTGGGCCGATGGTGCTGCGAAAGGATCGACGGGCTGATGCGACATGACGGCGGAGGCGCCGATCGCAGCCGCATCCCTCGCCATACCGATCGCCTCGCGCAGCGAGCGGCCGATGGCCGCCGTCACCGGCGCCCGGCCATTGACGCCTGAAACCGCTGCTTCGTGGACGATCCGGATCTCTTGCGGCGTCAGGGCGTAAAACTCGCCGGTGTTGCCGGCAGCAACGATGTTGTGGATGCCTGCTGCCGCCACTCGCGCATAGACCTTGGCCGTGATCGCAGGTTCGACGTTGCCTTTACCGTCATAGGCCGTGACGGGAACGCCCGACACGCCGGTAAGCGCCTTGCGCATGATCGCGATGCTCATTTCTCTTCCCCGTTCGCTTTCAAGATGATTGGTTGCCGAAGCGGAAGGGCGGCAGCCCCTCTGCATCCACGTCGAAGGCGATGACCGTTCCCGCCTCGAACCGTCCGGTGCGGTCCGTCGACAGGCTGGTGACGAAGAGCGTGCTGAGATCGGGTCCGCCGAAACACGGCATTGTCGGTGCTGCGACGGGCAGAATGTAAATCTCGACGATTTCGCCTTCGCGCGATATCCGGTTGACCCGGCCGGCGGAGACGCCGGCGCTCCAGTAAAGCCCGTCGCGATCGGTCGTCGCCCCGTCCGGCCGCCCCTCATCTTCTGTGAAGCTGCGAAGGCGACGTCCTTTACCGAGACTGCCCGTCTCAGGATAGAAGTCGAATGCCTGCAGGAAACATTGGCGGCTGTCGGAGTGATACATCCGCCGGCCGTCCGGCGACCAGGCGAGACCATTGGAACTCGTCAACCCCGTTGCGACGGTCCGCGTGCTGCCATCGGCCCCGACGCGGAAAAGTGCTGCGTCATTCACCTGCGGCTTGGCTTCGCTGATCGAGCCGACCCAGAAATGGCCGTCGGGGCCGACCTTGCCGTCGTTGAGGCGGCCATTGATATCCCGCCCGACCGGGTCGCACAGAAATTCGATTTTTCCCGAGACGGGATCGAAGAGATGGACGCCCGTCTGAAGGCCCACGACGATCCTGTTGTCTCGGCACAGCCCGAGACTGCCGATCGCCGCCGGCATGTCGAAACGATCGATCTGTCCTGACGCCGAAAGCCGGACAACCGCTGGCGCCAGGATATCGACCAGCCACAGCGTGCCGGTCTCATCGTCCCATACCGGCGATTCACCGACCGTCAGCGGCTGCTGGATGACGGAACGGATTTCTGGGCGGATGATCCGAGGCGCCGTCATTCGGCCGCCTCCAGGCTCTTGGCCAAACCTTCGGCGTCACGCATGCGGATGGTGCCGTCGTGATTGATCTCGCAGAACCCGCCACCCTGGAACGCAAGCGCTACCGGCCCTTCAGATCCCTGTTCGATGCGGGCGTGATCGCGCGGCCGGTCCTGTGGTTGGTAACCGAGCCTCGTTGCCAGATCGTTATCCCACCATTTCTCGTCGGTATCGGAAACGCCGTAGATGACTGTCGCGGCGATCAGCGGGTGGGACAGCCCGATCCGCACCAGCTGCGCCAGATCTCGCGCGCTGATCCAGATCGCAACCGATCGCTCGCTGTTGGGGTAGGTGCCGGCATTGCCGATACGGATGGAAAGGGAGCGAATGCCCGACGTGTCGTAGTAGAGCCCCGCCACCAGTTCGCCCCAGCATTTGGAAAGTCCATAAGGGCTGTCGGGGCGCATGGGATCGAGCGGCGATATGACTTCGTCACGCGGATAGAAGCCGGTCGCATGGTTGCTCGACGCATAGACGACCCTGGGGATCTTGTTGATCCGTGCCGCTTCGTAAAGATTGTAGGTTCCGAGCACATTGGCGTGCAGAATGGCGTTCATGTCGATGCCGCTTGCGATGCCCGCCAGATGAACGATGCCGTCGATATCTTTCAGCGCAGCCGTTGCCTCGTCGAGCTTTGCAAGGTCGACCCTTACGAACGTCTCGTTTCCGCCGAGCTCAGCCGGTTCCTGCAGGTCGATCAGGCTGACGTGCTCGACATGCCCGCGGAGGAGCGGGCGCAGCAGGGTTCCTACACGTCCGGCAGCACCCGTCACAGCGATCCGTTTCATCGTTCTTCCTCCCATTCTCGCTCAAACGCCCTGGAACATGCGGGCGCGGGCATTCAGTATGTGTTTCTTCATTGCATCGTGAGCTTCGGTTTCCTGCCGTGCGAAGATCGCCTCCACGATCACCGCGTGCTCATCCTGGACGCTACGGATCTGCTCCAGGGTCCGTTTCAGGCTCAAGCTTCGCGTAACCGAATGGCCGATGGCGAAATGCGGCCTGAACCATTCGCGAACGGTGATGTGGAACTGGTTGCCGGTCGCCATGGCGATTGCATCATGCAGAGCCTGGTCCTCCTCGGCGCCGAGCTCTCCGTTGCGCAGGCATTGCTCGATCGAAAGAAGCGCTGCGGTTATCCGTTCCCTGTCGTCCGGCTGCCAGTTTCGCGCGGCAAGCTCCGCCGCCTCGGCTTCGAGACCGGCGCGGAATTCGAAAAACCGCTGAACATCCGCGAGCGATCCGACCGGCACCATTTTCAGCATCGACGAATCCGGCCTCTGCCTGACATAGGAGCCGGAGCCCTTGCGTGAAACGACCAGACCATCGGCTCTCAAGCGTTCGAGCGCTTCGCGCACCACGGGTCTCGATGCGCCGAAATCAGCAGCGAGCTTCGTCTCCGACGGCAATCGTTCGTTCACCGGAAAGTTGCCGTCGGCGATCATCCCCACGATTTTCTCGTAGATGATGTCGCTGAACCGCGTTGCGGCTCTGTTCGAAACGGCGTCGACCGCGAATGTCATGATCGTCCTTTTCTCTGAACGCTGTGGGCTCTTGCTGTCGCCGGCATCATATCTCCATGGCAGCTCACAGCTTCTAACAGATCGCCGTATTTAGTTCGCTGTAGCCTTGTATTCCGGGCAGGCAATTCAAGTTCTGATGTTGCATCGCTACAAAATTTGTAATTATCTGTCAACTCTTGTAATCATTTGGGAACGTGTCTATGGTTCGGTCGTAGCGCCGAGGAGGGCGCAGGCGGCGGGTCGGGAGCCCGCCGCATCCGCCGGTCTAAAAAGCTGCGCCGGCATAAAAACGGAGGAACTCGATGCCTAATGAAATACTGTCGCGTGGCGTTACCCGCCGCGCCGTGCTTGGCGGCATGGCCGGTGTCGCCGCGCTATCCGTCGCTGGTCGCGTCTCCGCCGCCGCAGGCGGTGAAGCACCCGCACTTGCACAGCTTGTGAAAGATGGAAAACTGCCGCCGCTCGCCGAGCGCCTGCCGAAGAAGCCGATGGTCGTCAAGCCGTTCGAAAAAATCGGCACCTATGGCGGCTCTCTGCGCCGCGGCCTTCGCGGTTCATCCGACCATAACGGCATTCTGCGCATGGTCGGCAACCAGAGCCTGGTGCGCTGGAACCTCGAGTTTACCGCTGTGGAGCCGAACCTTGCCGAGCGCTGGGAAGTCAGCGACGACGCGACGCAATTCACCTTCCATCTCATCGAAGGCGTGCGCTGGTCGGACGGTCATCCCTTTACGGCCGATGACGTCGTTTTTGCGATCGAAGACTGCGTCAAGAATACCGAGCTCTACAGCTCGACACCAGCGCAGCTTGCTGTCGCCGGCAAGCCGGTGACCGTCGAAAAAATCGACGACTATACGGTGAAGTTCACCTTTGCGGCGGCCAACGCGCTTTACCTGGAAAACCTCGCCACGCCGCTTGGTCAGCATCCGACGCTCTTTCCAAAGCATTACTGCAGCCAGTTCCTGCCGAAATATAATCCCAATATCGAGGCCGATGCGAAGAAGGCCGGCGTCACCAGCTGGACGGAGCTGTTCCGCAGCCGGTGCGGTGACATCGAGATCCCGTCGCGGTGGGGCAACGTCGACAAGCCGACGCTCGATCCATGGGTGGTGAAAGAGCCTTATGCCGGCGGCGCGACGCGTGTCGTCATGACCCGCAATCCCTATTTCTGGCAGGTCGATACCGAAGGCAACCAGCTTCCCTACATCGATGAGATCAACTTCGGCATCTCGCAGGACGTCGAATCGCTGATGCTGAACGTCATTTCGGGAAAGATCGACATCCAGGAGCGCCATATCAGCGTGCTTGCCAACAAGCCGACGCTGTCCAAGAACATGGAAAAAGGCGACTATCGACTGCTGACGCTGGTGCCTTCGGCCTCGCAACAATGCCAGATCTATTTCAATATCACCCACAAAGATCCTGCCATGCGCAAGATGTTTGCGGACAAGTCGTTTCGGCAGGCCTTGTCGATCGGCATCAATCGCCCAGAGCTCATCGATATTGTCTATTTCGGGCAGAGCGAGCCTTACCAGGCGGGGCCGCGTCCAACCCATCCGTGGTATAACGAGAAATACGCGCGCCAGTTCACCGAATTTGACGCCGACAAGGCAGGCGCGATGCTCGATCAGGCCGGCTACAAGAAGGGCGGCGACGGCTTCCGCCTTCGGCCCGATGGCCAAAAGGTGTTCTTCTCGATCGACGTCATTCCGACGTTATATCCCGATCTGGTCGACGCGCTCGAACTGGTCAAGACGCATTGGGCCCAGATCGGCATCGACATGAAGGTCAATACCATCGAGCGGGCGCTTTATTACACCCGCGGCGACGACAATGCCCATGATGCGCAGGTGTGGCCGGGGCCCGGCGGTCTCGATCCGATGCTTGATCCGCGCGATTTCTTCGCCTTCCATCCGCAGGGTTCGCGTTACGCCATTCCGTGGACGCTTTGGTACACCTCCAACGGTGCACGCGGCGAAGAGCCGCCGGAAAGCCAGAAAAAGCGCATGAAGCTCTTTGACGAAGCGCGTTCGACGGCCGATCTCGACAAGCGCGGTGCGGTCATGAAGCAGATCTTCGACATCGCCGCGGAGGAATTCGAGACCGTCGGGCTTTGCCTCGCGGTCGGCGGGTTCGGCATCATCCGCAACAATCTGCGCAACGTTCCCGAGAAGCAGCCGGATAGCTGGTCCTGGCCTAATCCGGGGCCTGCGTTGCCACAGCAATTCACCTTCACGAGCTGATTCGGATCTCCGGCGCCGTGCCATCAGGCACGGCGTCTTCCTTCAAGTCTGTCCCCCAATGCCTTTTCGGCCGTCCAGCCGAAGGAGTCGGGGCGGCGTTCAATGCAAGAGACGCCCTATGCTGGTCTTCATCGCCAAACGCTTCCTATGGATGATTCCATCGCTTTTTGCCGTCAGCTTTCTCGCTTTCGTGCTGATCCAGCTGCCGCCGGGCGACTATGTCACGACCTATATCGCAACACTGGCGGCATCCAACGAAATCGTCGATCAGAACACGGCGGCACAATTACGCGAGCGCTTCGGCCTCGGCGATCCGATGCTCGTCCAATACTTCAAATGGATATGGGGCATCCTCTCGCGCGGCGATTTCGGCATTTCTTTCGAATGGCAGCAGCCCGTCTCCGACCTTATCTGGGAGCGCATGGCGCTGACGCTTGTTCTGGCCCTGTCGACATTGATCGCCACTTGGGCGATCGCCCTGCCGATCGGCGTCTATTCCGCTGTGCGCAAATATTCGATCGGGGACTATTTCTTCACCGCCTTCACCTTTTTCGGCCTGGCCGTTCCGTCCTTCCTGCTGGCGCTGGTGCTGATGTATGTCGCGGCGGTCGAATTCGGACAGGATGTCGGCGGGCTGTTTTCGCCCGAATACGAGAACGCGTCCTGGAGCTTCGCCAAGATGATCGATCTCTTCTCGCATCTCTGGCTTCCGGTCATCATTCTTGCCGTTTCATCGACCGCGAGCCTCATCCGTGTCATGCGCGCCAACATGCTCGATGAACTGCCGAAGCCTTACGTGACGACGGCAAGGGCAAAAGGTCTCTCAGAGTTCCGGCTGCTGATGAAATACCCAATGATGATCGCGCTCAATCCGTTCATCTCGACCATTGCCTGGCTGCTGCCCAACCTCATTTCCGGCTCGGTTGTCGTCGCCATCGTCCTAAATCTGCCGACGGCCGCACCTTTGCTGCTGCAGGCGCTGATGGCCCAGGACATGTATCTGGCCGGTGCCTTCGTTCTGCTGATCTGCGCTCTGACGCTGATAGGCTCTTTGATCAGCGACATCCTGCTTGCGCTGGTCGATCCCCGCATCCGGTTGGAATAGGAGCCTAACGTGGCTGACATCACCGTTACAAATATTCAGCCGGATCGCGCTGCCGTCGCATCGCAGTGGCAGTTGATCTGGTGGGCTTTCCGCCGGCACCGGCTGGCCATGGTGGCGCTTGTCGTCACCGTGATGATGTATATCGTTGCCCTGGTTCCCGGCTTCTTCGCCATCAACGATCCGAACCTGCAAAATGCGCGGGCGACCTTTCACCCACCGCAGAGATTGCATCTGATCGACACGCAGAATGGCTTTTCCTTCGGCCCGCATTATTATCCGATGAAGCTGACCCGCGATCCGGAAACACTGGCCGCCATCTTCAAGGAAGACACGACAAAGCGTGTCGACGTCCAATTTTTCGGGCGCGGCTATGAATATTCCGTATTCGGTCTGTTCAAGTCAAACATCCACCTGATCGCCTCGCCCGACAAGACGACGCCGCTGCTTCTCTTCGGCGCCGACAGGCTTGGGCGCGATGTTTTCAGCCGAACGGTGCAAGGCTCGCAGATCTCGTTGTCGATCGGCCTCGTCGGCGTCTTCTTCTCGCTCATGCTCGGTATCGTGCTCGGCGGTATCTCGGGATATTACGGCGGCCGCATCGATTTCTTTATGCAGCGCGTGATCGATTTCGTTCTGTCGCTGCCGACGATACCGATCTGGCTCGCCATGGCCGCGGCCCTGCCACAGGATTGGCCGGCGACGCTGCAGTATATGATGATCACGATCATCCTGTCGCTGACCGGCTGGGCGCAGCTTGCCCGCGTCGTTCGCGGCCGCTTCCTGTCGCTGCGAACAGAGGAGTTCGTCGCCGCCGCGAGACTCGACGGCGTTCGCGAAAGACGCATCATCTTTCGCCACATGCTGCCGAGCTTTGCCAGCCACATCATTGCGTCGATCACGCTTGCGGTGCCGGCGATGATCCTTGCCGAAACCTCTCTCTCCTTCCTGGGGCTCGGGCTGCAGCCGCCGACCATCTCCTGGGGCGTGCTTTTGCGCGAGGCCCAGAACATTCGCTCGATCGCCACCGCGCCATGGCTCTTCATGCCGGGCTGCGCCGTCGTGGTCGCCGTGATGGCGCTTAACCTTCTCGGCGACGGCCTGCGCGATGCGGCCGATCCGTACAACAAATGAGGCCGGCATGACCGATATCGTTCCCATCGCCGGCAGGCCGCTGCTCCAAGTGAAAAACCTGACCGTCGAATTTCCACTGCGGACCGGCATCTTTCGCGCCGTCAGCGACCTGTCTTTCTCGATCGAACCGGGCAAGACGCTTTGTGTCGTCGGCGAAAGCGGATCCGGCAAGTCGGTGACAGCGCGTTCGATCCTGCAGATCGTCGACGCGCCTGGCCGCATATCCGGCGGATCGATCATCTTGAACGATCAAAACGGCGGCTCGACCGATCTGACCAGCCTCAATCCGCGCGGGCGTCAGATCCGGGCGATCCGTGGCCGCGACATCGCCATGATCTTCCAGGAGCCGATGTCGTCGCTGTCGCCGATCCACACGGTCGGCAACCAGATCGTCGAGGCGCTTCGTCTCCACACCAGGATGAGCAAGGCAGAGGCGCGCACTGAGGCCATATCGCTGCTCAAGCAGGTCGAGATTCCCTCGCCGGAAAAGGCGTTGGATCGGTATGCCTTTCAATATTCCGGCGGGATGCGCCAGCGCGCGATGATTGCTATGGCACTCGCCTGTAAACCTCAGCTCCTAATCGCCGACGAGCCGACCACGGCTCTCGACGTGACGACGCAGGCCGAGATTCTCGACCTGATCGCCCGCCTGCAAAAGGCCAATGGAATGGCCGTTCTGTTCATCACGCATGACATGGGTGTCGTGGCCCAGATCGCCGACGATGTGCTGGTGATGCATAACGGCGTCGCCAAGGAATATGCGCCGGTCGAGCAGATCTTTCATGCGCCGCAAGACGACTATACCCGCATGCTGATCGGCTCGGTGCTGAAGCTGGAGCAGAAGGCGGAAATCCGCCTGGCGCGCGCGCCGCTCGACAGAACCCAAGCGCCGATCCTCGAACTGCGCAACGTCTCGATGGATTTCGGAGAGGTGAAGGCGCTGGACGATGTTTCCATTTCGCTGCTGCCGGGCGAGACCCTCGGCATCGTTGGCGAGAGTGGCTCCGGCAAGACGACGATGGGCCGCTCGATCATGCGGCTGCTCGATCCGACTGCCGGCGAAATCCTGTATCGCCGCGCCGATGGCGACATCATCGATCTGGCGACGGCAAAAGGTCCCACACTGGCCGCCGCGCGCCGCGAATTGCGTATGGTGTTTCAGGATCCTTTCGGCTCCCTCAATCCACGCATGACCGTCTCCCAGATCATCGGCGAGCCGCTGCTAGTCAACGGCGTCGCCAAGGGGCGGGCGCTGGAAGAGCGGGTTTGCCATCTGATGGAGCAGGTTGGCCTCGATCCGAGAGCACGCGAACGCTACCCCCACGCGTTCTCCGGTGGTCAGCGCCAGCGCATCGGCATTGCCCGGGCCATCACGCTCAATCCGCGCGTCATCGTCGCGGATGAGGCAACCTCGGCGCTCGATGTCTCCGTGCGCTCGCAGGTGCTCGATCTCTTGATGCGCCTGCAGGACGAACTCGGCCTCGCCTATATCTTCATCAGCCATGATATCGGCGTCATCCGTTACATGTGCGACCGTGTCGGCGTCATGTACAAAGGCCAACTCGTCGAAATCGGCGAGGCGGAGAAGGTCTGCCGTACACCCGAGCACGCCTACACGCAGGCGCTGATATCAGCGATCCCCCGTCCAGATCCGCGTGACCGCGATCATTCCAGGCGTTTCCGCTACGTCGCGCCCGACAACCTCAGGAATGGAAGTTCTCAGAGATGAAGATCACCGGGATCCGCACTTTTCTGATGCATGTCGGCCAGCCAGACCCCTCGAACTGGGCTTCCGACCAGCGTTCCGGCGGCGGCGCCTCCAAGCAGTTCGGAGGCACCAGAAACTGGCTCTTTTTGAAGGTTGATACCGACGAGGGTATCACCGGCATCGGTGAATGCTCGGGCTGGCCGCGTGTCGTCGAGACCGCGATCCATGATCTTGCACCCCTCCTCATCGGCGAAGATCCGGCCCATATCGAACGGCTGTGGCAGAAGATGCATATCGCCATGATGGGCCATGGTATGCTCGGAACCGTCGGAGGCGGTGCGATGACTGGCATCGACATGGCCCTATGGGACATCAAGGGCAAGGCGCTTGGCGTGCCGGTCTGGATGCTGCTCGGCGGCAAGGTGCGCGACCGGATACCGATCTATTCGCATGCGAATACGCCCGAGCGCGCACTTGCGCTCAAGGAACGCGGGATAAAGGCGATCAAGTGCGGCGGGGTCGCCGATCCCATTCGCAAGGTCGCCGCGCTCCGCGATGCCGTCGGCGACGACATGGACATTGCCATCGACCTGCATGGGCCGCCGTGGCTGACGCCTGCGGATGCCTGCCGCCTGGTGCGGGCGCTCGAGCCCTATGAATTGATGTGGGTGGAAGATCCAATCGCGCCGGAGAATATCGACGGCTACCGGCGTATCCGCGATGCAGCTTATGTGCCGCTTGCGGCCGGCGAGCGCTCGGCGACCATCTTCGGCGAGCGCGAGCTTATCGAGAAGGAACTGGTCGACGTGATCCAGCCGGACACCGGCCGGGCAGGCGGCATCACCCAGATGAAGAAGATCGCCGCCATGGCCGAAGCCCATCATATTCAGATGGCGCCGCATTCCGGCTCGCTCGGGCCGGTGGCGGAATATGCGGCCTTGCATCTGCTTGCGGCAATCCCGAACGCTCTCATTCTCGAGCGCCTCGACGATGACTGGGACGGCCGCCGCCGGACGATCGTGCCGCATCCGCAACAGGTCGACGGTTTGATCGCCGTTCCCGATGGCCCAGGACTTGGCTGTGATATCGACGAAGCCTTCGTGGCGCGTTTCCCCAGTGCCGGCAACGTCTCGGTGCCGGCAGCTGCCGGCGTCTATAATCCCGGAACCGACAACGAGCACGTCTACGTGCAGACGCGCGTGGCGCGTCGCAATTATTTCAATCGCTAGAAGGACAGAATGATGAAGATCGACCGCATGCGGGTTTTCATGACCCGCGACAAGGACCGTCCGCGCGTGATCGTCGCGCTCGATACCGATGACGGGCTTACGGGCTGGGGTGAATGCTACAATCACGGGCCGGACAAGGCGCTTCCGCCGCTGCTCGATTATCTCTGCGGATTTTTGTCCGGCCAGGATCCGACTCGCGTCGAGTATCTGGTCAATCTGCTGGTCCAGCAGAGCCGGTTCCCGCCGGGCGCGCTTGGCCTTGCCGCGATCTCCGCGCTCGATCATTGCCTGTGGGACCTTGCGGCCAAGGCGGCGAATCTCCCGGTCTATAAGCTGCTCGGCGGCGAGGTGCGCGACCGCATCAAGGTCTATGCCGGGGTTTATACCGCTCCCGATGCGCCGGCGGCCCGCGACGAATTCGATCGCCTGAAGGAGGGATGGGGGTTCACCGCCTTCAAGCTCAGCCCCTGGCGGATCGACATGCACTCCAATCGCTGGGGCAATGTCGTGAAGGCCTCGGCGGATTATTTCCGCTCGCTTCGCGAAACGGTCAACGACGAATACGAGATCGCCTTCGACGCGCATGCGAAGATTTTCGAGCCGGTCGCCGCTCGCCAGCTCGGCAATGCATTGGCCCCCTACGACCCGCTATTTTTCGAGGAGCCGCTACGGCCAGAAAACATCGAGGCCTGGGGCGATCTGAAGCAGGGCCTTAACTGCACGTTGGCGACCGGCGAGTCGCTCTACAACAGGAACGAGTTCCTGCGGCTGCTGCAGGTCAAGGGCGCCGATCTGATCCAGCCGGATATTTGCGTCGTCGGCGGCATCAGCGAAATGCGCCGCATTGCCACGCTCGCCGAAGCCTTCTTTGTCGGCGTCGCGCCGCACAACCCGATGGGCCCCTTGGCAACGGCGGTCAACGTGCATTTTTCAGCTGCGGCGCAGAATTTTCGTATCCTCGAATACCGGCTGCCGAAGGGCCAGGCCTACGTCTATGGCGGCAACGATATCGAGAAGCGGGAAGGCGAAACCCGTTACGTCGTCGATCCCTATCTACCGAAGGACGGCTATCTCGAACTGCGCCCGGATCGGCCCGGCTGGGGCGTCGAGATGGACGAGAAGGCGATGGAGGAGGAAGGCTATATCCACTGGCAGCGGCGCGTGCCGAAGCGGCCGGACGGTTCTTACGCCTTCGCTTAGAGACGTCTCGAAAATCGGGAACTGGCTGCTGCCGCATGGGGCGGCCAGTTCCTTTTATGTGCCCACTAGGCGTCTTTCGGCAGCACCGAGCGAACCCTTGCGATGAAGACATGGAAGTCCCGCATGAAAATGCGAAGGAAATCGGCGGTGGTGTCGTTCGTGACCTCGCCGTCATCGGTGATCAGCCCCGGTGTGAACTGGATGTAGGCTTCCGGGGCATTCATCTGGGGAGAGTTGCAGAAACTAAGCACGCTGCGCAAATTCTGCTGGGCGACGGCTGTGCCTATCGCGCCAGGTGACGTGCCGATAACCGCTGACGGCTTGCGTGTGAACGAGTTGGTGCCGTAGGGGCGGCTTGCCCAGTCGATTGCGTTTTTCAGCCCGCCAGGTATGGATCGATTGTATTCGGGCGTGATGAACAGCACGGCGTCGACGGCCGCGATTGCCGCCTTGAATGCCTTGCCGGCCGGGGGATAGTCGGCGTCATAGTCGTAGCTGTAGAGCGGCAGGTCCTTGAAGGATATCTCCGACATTTCAAGTTCCGGCGGGGCGAACCGCACCAACGCCTTGGCAAGCTTGCGATTGATCGAGCCCTTGGCGAGGCTGCCGATGAGATAGCCTACTTTATGCGTGGTCATGGCGTTCTCCAATATCACGCATGACAAGGACGTCTTGCGCAAGAATCATAAAAGGGCTCTCTTGTCCTTCGAGCGCACGTCACTAATCACCGACGAAAGTGACCGTCTCGGCGAGCGGGGCGCGGCCCGTATGGGCAGAACTTGCCGCTGGGTCCTCGTAGCCGATCGACATGCCGCAGAAGAGGATGAGCCCGTCCGGGGGTGACAGGACCTCCGCGACCGTCTCGCGAACCTGTGACCACGCCATCTGCGGGCAACTGTGCAGTCCTTCGGCGCGCAGCAGCAGCATGACGGTCTGCAGATACATGCCGACGTCGGCCCATTGGGGTAGGCCCAGGTCACGGTCGATGTAGCAGAACAGGGCGGCGGGCGCGCCAAAGCAGTTCCAGTTGGCGATTGCTGCCCGCTGGCGCGCCTCCCAGTCCTCGCGCGCAATGCCGAGCGCGCTGTAGCGCTCCTTGCCGAAGGCGGATCGGCGCTCCCCGTACGGGGACTTCATCGCGGGCGGATACATCTCGTACTGCCGCGTATCCCAGGCGTCGCCGTGGGCCACGCGCTCGACGGCGGATGTCTTGAGCTCGGCCAGCGTCGCGCCGGTCATCACATAGGTATTCCACGGCTGGATGTTCGATCCTGACGGCGACCAAGCCGCGGCGGACAGCACGCGCTCAAGTATCTCCCTGGCCACAGGTTTGTCTTTGAATCCGCGCACCGACCGTCGGCTAGTGACTGCCTCATATACGTCCATCATCGCCTCCTGCTGACCGTTCCGTTCCTGATGTGGTTGATTATCTCCATTCGCAATTGAGACGTAATCACACCGTGGTCTAGGAGGCGTACATCAAACGTCCATCAGAAACCGATGCATCCGACCTGACGCCTGCAAGATCATCCTCAGCAGAATCGGAGACCAATTACGAGCGGCAAGAGCGGGGCTCGTCATTTCGTCAGGTGCCCGGCTCGGGCGCTGTCTACCGGGGAGCGATGGCACGATCCGAAGATGTCGGCGAGCGTATCGAGCATCGTCCTGGCCGTGCCGGATTGAAGTGAATAAAAGATCGTCTGGGCAGACCTTCGCGTCTGCACGAGTCCTTGTTCTCGAAGAATTGCCAGATGCTGGGAAGTCGAAGATTGGCTCAGTCCCACTTCATCAGCCAGGACGGTCACGGACACTTCTCCCTCGGTCAACAGATGCAGAATGTGAAGCCGTTTGGCGTTCCCCATGGCCGACAAGAAGTTTGCTTCGATGTCGAAGGCGTTGGCTTCAGGGGAGGGCGAGGCTGGTGATCGATTGTACAGGCGTGATCTCCTTTATGAAATCTAAGCCGGGCATGAGGTCATATCCCTGAGCTTTAATTTAGAGATAACGCATGGGTGCCAAGGCGAAACCCATTGCTGGCGCCGCGCCGTCTTTTTCGACGCGAATCGGATACGGCGCGCATCAAATGGACAGGCAGCTGATGTGCGAGGTCGGGTCTCGTCGTTTTGGAAAGGGCCTGGCAAAAAAATTAACGCGAGCCTGTCTGCCGCATTTGCGCGGGCAGCGTCTCCCAGGCCCGGATCAGTTCGCCAATCGAGGCGGCCTCCATCTTGTGCATGACGTTGCTGCGATGCAGCTTGACCGTCACTTCGCTGATGCCGAGATCGAAGGCGATCTGCTTGTTGAGGCGTCCGTGCGCCACTTCGTGCAGAACTTCGCGCTCGCGCTGCGTCAGCGTCTCCAGGCGTTTGACATTGCGTTTGGCGATTGCGGCTTCGGCCCGTCGCTCGGCATCCATCGCAATGGCCGCGGTGATGGCGTCGAGCAGCGTCTGGTCCCGCACCGGCTTGGTGAGAAAATCCACAGCACCCGCCTTCATTGCCTGAACGGTCATCGGGATGTCTCCGTGGCCGGTCAGAAAAATGATCGGCTTGGAAATGCCGTTTTCGGCCAGATGGCTCTGCAGGTGAAGGCCGCTTGCTCCAGGCATGCGCACATCGAGGATCAGGCAGCCGGGGTTTTCCATTATATCGGCATCAAGCAATTCTCGGGTCGAGGCAAAACTAATCGACTGAAAACCCGCCGACAGGATCAACTCCGACAGCGCCTCGCGAACCGATGCGTCGTCATCGACGATAATGACGAGCGGCTCTAACTCTTCACATCTGCCCTGCAATGATAACGGCGCCGATCTCCGCTGCAACGGCTGGTCAACTCTCATGTTACCCTCCATCTCTCGATTGGTGTAAAGCGTTGGCGATGGCCGACAGCAGGGCCTGGGCATCAAAGGGCTTGCGGAAAAACCCGCCCGTGCCCTGAGCACGGCCCTGATCGGCTATCTCGTGGCGACCCGTGATCAGGAACACCGGCAACTCGGGACGTGATTTTCTGACCAGGTCACGAAGCTCGAAGCCGTCGATGCCGGGCATTCCGATATCAGTGATGAGCAGGTCGAGGTCCGACAGCCCGCTGACGAGCAGCGAGCCCGCCGACGGGAAGCCGCGGGCCACATAACCCGCCGATTCCAGAAGGTCGCCCATCGATTCAAGCAGTCTTGGATCGTCGTCGACAATTGCGACAACATGTCTTGTCTCGTTCATGTTCAATTCCCCCCCACTCGGCGCGAGTGGGTAATCGGTATTTCCAATTTCTCCGCGATCCGCACGAGATCGGCGAGCGACGCCGCCGCCATTTTCTGCATCACATTTCTTCTATGGATCTGCAGCGTAACTTCGCTGATCCCCAATTCGGCTGCTGCCTGCTTGTTGAGAAGACCGCTGACCACGAGCGGCAGCACCTCGCGCTCGCGCGGCGTCAGGTCGAGATAGTGTCGTTTGAGCATATCGAGTTCGGCACGTTCCGATCTCTTCACCCGATCCTGGGCGAGCGCCGCGTGGATTGCTGCCATGAGATCCGCGTCACTGAACGGTTTGGTCAGGAAATCCACGGCGCCGCTTTTGATCGCACGCACGGACGAGGGGATGTCGCCATGTCCGGTAATGAAGACGATCGGCGGATGATCCCCGTCGGCGATCTGTCTCTGCAGGTCGAGGCCGTTGATGTCAGGCAGCTCGATATCGAGGATGAGGCAGGCGGCTACATCCGACTTGTCCGCTCTCACGTAATCGCCGGCGGATTCGAAGGCGATGGCGCGCATGCCGTGCGCGTCCATGAGCTCGCTGAGCGCCTCCCGGACACGTCCGTCGTCATCGACGATGAAGACGATATGGTCATCGACCGTCATGACGCCGCCTTCGTTTCTATCGGCAACGTGAAGATCAACGTCGCTCCGTGCGGATTGTTCTTCTCTGCCCACAATCGTCCGCCGTGCAGCTCGACGATCGAGCGGCAGATCGCCAGACCCATGCCCATGCCATTTTCCTTGGTCGTGAAGAACGGCTCGAACATCTTCTCGGGGAACGCGATACCCTGACCGCGATCACTGATTTCGGTCTGTACGGCATTCCCCATATGGCGCACGCGCATGCCGATCACCTTGTCGCCGGCGACAGTGTCCATCGCCTCGATGCCGTTGCGGACGAGATTGATCAGGACCTGCTGGATCTGGACCCGATCGATGGCGATAAGCGGAAGGTTTGCATCGACGTCCACGTTCAGCCTGACGCTCCGCCGTGCCGCTTCGTCGGCCATGAGATTGCGGGCTTCGTCGACGACGCCGGCGAGCGTCGTGTAGACCCTCCGGTCTGCGGATTGCTTGAACAGGGCGCGGATACGGCTGACGACATCCGCGGCCGAGTTGGCGTCGCGGATGATGCGCTCGACCGTCCTCTGTGCCCGCTCCATATTCGGCGGTTCCGCCATCAGCCAGCGCTGGCAGGCATGCGAGTTGGCGACGACGGCCGCGAGCGGCTGGTTCACCTCATGGGCGATGGAGGCCGAAAGCTCGGCAAGGCTCGCCACCTGGCTTGCCCGCGCAAGGCCCTCTCGCGCCTGACGCAGATCTTCTTCCGTGCGAACCTCACTGTCGATATCAAGGCAGATGACGTTCCACTGGACGATAACGCCTTCGGCATTGCGCATCGGTGCCGCACGCGTCTCGACCCAGCGATATTCGCCATCGTGGCGCCGCAGACGATGCCGGCGCGCATAGGGCTCGCCGGTGCGCAATGAATGGGCATAGTTCTCTTTGACCCCGGCCACGTCGTCGGGATGAACGCCGGCATCGAGCGTGCCGTCCAGCCGGGTTTTTCCCGTACCGTCCAGCTCTTCGAGCTTATATCCGAGAAAATCGCGCAGCTGAGGGTTGCGGTATACCGGCTCCCCATCGGGCGCTGCGCAATCGATCATTGCCGGCAGCGTTTCGACGATCTGCCAGAGCGACCGCTCCCTCTCACGCAACTCCTCCTCGATGCGAAGTTGATCGTCGATGTCATGGGTCAGGCCGTACCATTGAATGATCCGCCCGCTCTCGTCCCTCAACGGTTCGGCGCTGCCTCTGACCCAGCGGTAGACGCCATCAGCGCGCCGCAGGCGATATTGTTTCGAGAAGCGCTCGCCGGTGGCGAAGGAATGCCTTAGCGCCTCGGCAAGGCTCTCCGCATCGTCGGGATGAATGGCGGCTTCGATGATGGCGGACAGCCGGTTCATACCGGGCTTGCCTGTGTCTGCAATATCGGGACCGAGAAAATTGATCAGCCGCTGGTTGAAGAAGGTCGGCTCCCCCTCGGCATTCAGGCGCCAGAGAAGGCTCGGTACGATGTCGACGAGCTGTGACAGCTCCCGTTCCCGCTCACGCAGGGCCTGTTGTGCGCTGACCTCGTCATCGATGTCGATCGCAGCCGCGTACCATTGCACGATCGCGCCATTCTGATCCCGCAACGGCTCCGCGCGACCTTGCATCCAGCGATATACGCCGTCGGCGCGGCGCCGGCGATACCGGATTGTGTAAGGCTCGCCGGTCGCAAGCGCGTGAGCGAGCACCTCTTTCATACGAGGTCCATCCTCTGGATGCACGGTCGCCCCGATGATGGCCGCCAATCGACTGATATCAGGCCTGTCCCAGGCAGCGACGTCATCTATTCCAATGGATTGCAGGGTGCGCCTGCTGAAGAAGGTCGGTTTGCCGTCGGGCGCCATGCGGCCAATGTGAACCGGGACCATGTCCACAAGCTGCGACAGTTCGCGCTCGCGATCACGCAATGCTTCCAGGGCGCGCACCTCTTCGTCGACGTCGAGAGAAACGCCGTACCACTGCACGACAGTTCCGTTGCCGTCGCGCCGGGGTTCCACCCTGCATTCCGCCCAGCGGTAGATGTCGTCTTTTTCGCGCCAGCGAAACCGCATGGCGGTACCGCCGCCGCTTTCGAAACAGTTCTGCAGCGTGCGCTGGACGTCGGGCGCGTCTTCGGGATGAATCAGCTGCCGCAGCAGTTCTTCGATGCGCGGCTCGCCGAGAGCGTCGAAATTGGCGATGACGGCGCGGAAATGGTCCTGATAGCGTTTGTTGAAATAGACCGACCCGCTCGCCGGCTCCACGCTCCAGACGCGAACCGGCACCGCGTCGATCATCTGCTGCAGCGCTCGCTCGCTCTGGCGCACCGCCTCTTCGGCACGGACCTGATCGTCGATGTCGTGGCAAAGGCCATACCATTGGACGATGCTGCCGGCCCGATCCCGCATCGGCTCGGCGCGGCTCGACATCCAATGATAGATGCCGTCGGCGCGACGC
The DNA here is from genome assembly GCF_019685115.1 of Rhizobium sp. NZLR11. Taxonomy (NCBI): domain Bacteria; kingdom Pseudomonadati; phylum Pseudomonadota; class Alphaproteobacteria; order Hyphomicrobiales; family Rhizobiaceae; genus Rhizobium; species Rhizobium sp. NZLR11. The sequence goes on from NZ_JABDWD010000012.1 coordinate 211,990, forward strand.
AGCCGATACCGCATGGCGAAGTTTTCGCCGGTCACGAGGCAATGGTTGAGCGCCTCCCCGAAGCCGGTTGCATCATCGGGGTGAATGATGGCCTCGATGACCGCTTCCAGCCGGCTCATGCCGGGCCTGTCCGAATCCGCGACATCGAGACCGAGGAAATCGATCATCCGTCTGTTGAAGAAGGTCGGTTCGCCCTGGGGTGTCAGACGCCAGACGTGGCTCGGAACCATGTCGACAAGCTGCGAGAGCTCCCGCTCCTGCTCGCGCAACGTCTCAACGCTTTGGCGCAACGTGAGCACGGCCAGCTGATGTTGCCTGGATATGGCGGCGACGATCAGCGCCGAAAATGCCGAGATCGCCAGGAAAAGCTGCAGCATGATCTGCTTGTGTTTCTGGGACTCGGCATCGCCGACAAATTGGCCGGCGCCGGTTATCGTGAAGACGACCGTAATCAGGGCGAGGAGGGCGAGCGATATGGCCGCACCCTTGAATTCGAAGCGGACTGCGGCCCAAAGAAGGGGCGGCATGATGATGTAGGCGAAGGGAAGGTAGCCGCTGAGCGAAAGAGCGGCGACACCGAGAAAAATCAGCCCAAGGACGCAAGCCTCCACCCATTGCGCCGCCGAGAGCCGGGTCTTGCCGCGCCAGTTATGGAAGACGGAGAGCGCCAGCGGCGCGACGATCAGGACGCCGGTTGCATCACCGATCCACCAGAGAGGCCAGGCGGTCACGAAGGACTGCGATTGGATGCCGAACCACGCGAGCGTCGCGCTTCCCACCGTCGCGCTCACGATTGGCGCAATTCCGGCGCCCAGGACGATGAATGCGAGAACCTCCTGCAAGGTTTCCAACTGAGCCGGCCGCTTCAAGGTCCGATTGACCAGCCATGCCGCGACCACTGCTTCAAGAGCGTTGCCGACATACATCAGAAAGGCCGCCGGCAGCGGACTGTGGAACCAGAGGGCATTGCTGAACAGCTCGGCCAGGCAGCCCCCCAATATCCACCACGGCCAGCTGCGCCTGGGGGCGAGGATGAGCGTTGCGATGAAAAGCCCGCCCGGAGGCCAGATGGAAATGCCCGTTCCCGGCACGATCGCGAGCGATTGGGCAAAGCCGCAGCCGAGCACATAGGCGGCGATGAAGAGCCCGAGATACAGGGCGCGGGGGCGGTGCGACCAGACGTTCGTCATCCACCGCTCCTGCCGGACAGACAAGGCCGGGGGATCATCAGCATTTGGTGCAGCACTCGTTCTTGATGTCGGGGCTGGCGAGCTCATGCTACGAACCGTAATCCCGTCAAACCACCGTCGCAACTCATGGAAATCCATACATTGCGCGGAGGGGTAGTGTTGCACCGGGTCCGGATCGTCGGCGCGAAGGAGCAAGCGGGAGACCGCTCCCGTTCCGGTGGGTCATCCTAAACCTTCGGTCTACTCCATTGTACCTACGGCTAAGGCGCCGAGCCACACGCATGATGGAAGGGTTTTGGCCTTCCGGTCATTGTCGATCCAATCGATCGTGAGGATGCAGACATGAAAATCACCGTGGTGGGAGCAAGTGGTCTCATCGGAACGCGGCTCAGTGAAGGCCTGCGCCGGTTGGGCCACGAGGTTACGGACGCGTCCTTGTCGTTTGGCGTCGATACGGTGACCGGTAAAGGCCTTGACGCGGCTATAGCGGGAGCCGACGCCGTCGTGGACGTGACCAACGCCGCATCATTCGGCGACAGTGCGGCACTGGATTTCTTCAGGGCGTCGACGAAGAATTTGCTTGCCGCCGCCTCCGAGGCAGGCGTCGGGCATTATCTCGCCCTCTCCGTCGTCGGCGCGCCCCGGCTCGTGGAAAGCGACTATTTTCGCGCGAAAATGGTGCAGGAAAATCTCATCCGGGCTTCAAATCGCCCCCATACGATCCTCCGCTCCACCCAGTTTTACGAGTTCATAAACGGATTGATCGACATCGGTGCGCAAGGCGACGTCTTTCGATTGCCGCCAGCCTTGATGAGGCCGGTCGCAGCCTCGGAGGTCGCCGCCTTTCTGGCCGAATTGACCCTCGCAACGCCTTTGGGCGGTATCGTCGAAATCGGCGGCCCGGAACAGTTCGGTATCGATGACGTCGCACGGATCTATCTGGCCGCGAACGAAGACGAGCGGCCGGTGATAACGGATCCGTCCACATCGTATTTCGGTGTCGAATTGACCGATGACGCATTGCTTCCCGGCGCCGGCGCACGGGTGGCGGCCGAGACGCTCTCCGACTGGCTCTACCAATCGATGGCGGATTAGTTCTGCCGGCGAATGGCCTCGTTTCGCCTGTAGAGAAATTCACGCCGAAATCCGTTGAGACCCTGAACCTCGTACCGACCTCGGCTATCGCTGCGCGACCGTCTTTGGAGGTTTCCTATCGACCGGAGTTGACGTTACTTCGTGAACAGTAACCGGTGTTCTGCTCCCACATTGTCATCGCCGCCCTGATCTGTGATCGCCTATCCATGGACGAGCAACGGGAGTTTCTCCATGGAGACTACATTGGAGGTTCTCACGACCAGGAAGTCTGGACGTGAGGTTCACCGGCACTGGCCGGACGAGGTGAAGGCGCAGATCGTTTCGGAGAGCCTTCGGCCCGGCGCGATGGTCAATGAGGTCGCAGAGCGTCACGGCCTGAAGCCGAACCACCTCTCGACTTGGCGAACGATGGCGCGGCAGGGAAAGCTTGTACTACCTGCACCCGAGGATGCGGTAGAGTTCGCAGCGGTGATCATCGATCCGCCCGCTTC